>NZ_PEBA01000002.1:0-175941 GCF_002734235.1 Sphingobacterium sp. 1.A.5 | reverse complement strand
CACCAAAAACGTGGAATACGAGTTCCTGACCAATAATTTCTCCTGGAAACCAGCCACCGTAGCAGCGCTCTATAAAGAACGTTGGGAGATTGAAACCTTCTTCAAGCACCTCAAACAACGGCTTAAGGTAACCAGTTTTGTGGGAACATCTGAAAATGCAGTGTACATCCAAATATGGACTGCACTTATCGGGATCCTGCTCTTTAAGTACATCCAGAAGAAGGCAAAATACAATTGGAACCTCTCGAATCTGGTCAACTTTATCAGGATGAACATATTCGTGAAAATTGATCTRTGGAAATGGGCTGATGATCCGTTCATTTCAGGAAAACCWCCYGATAAAAAAGGACAATATRYGCTCWTTTAGTAACACASATAGGATAMCTTKCCAGTAATTAACCGAATTCTTCAATTGAACACGAATGGAGAAGGATTTTTTATGCCAAAATATTTATTTAGGACAGTACTGATTTTACTTCTATAATTTTATAATGATTTTCAAGTTCATATTTCCTACCGTTTGAACCCGAATACCTTCCCAAATCTTTAAATATTAAAGTTAAATAATGTGAATATGATCAGTTATGTCATGTTATCTTTATAATTATGAGTTTATTTATAGGATAATAATTGTTTGGTTAATAGGGTCCTGGGCCGCCGATCCAGGGCCCCATTAATTTACCATGGCCTTTTAAGTAAGATATATAACATACTAAGCATGAAAAGTACCGTTAATAAGATATAGGAATAGAAAAAATATCTCATTCTCCTATCTTCATGATCTATTTCATATCCTGCCTCCCATAGGTATTCCTTAAGTCTCCGTATAAAATCTCTCATACTTCATTTTCCCTACTGTTTTTTATATTTCAAAAGATTTAGTTCATTGGTCATTGTTCAGCTTGGCGCAACATTTATATAAATATATAAATAACACGCTGATATCAAAATATTAACGGGAATATGTGCTTTTTAAAGGAAATATCTGAAATAGAGGATATCGCCATTTAAAAGTGCATTTACATCTAACTTTTCCATACCGTTTATGTTTAAGGTTAGTCGCCCTAATCATGGGACGCTAAGATTAGCAGTTGGCTAATATCAAATTAATTTATAATAAATCCATGGACACAAATAAGATACAGGAAAATATTGCGATTGTCGGAGGCGGCCCAGCAGCACTTTTTATTGTCAAGCACCTTGTTGAATGCAAAATCACCCCTCAAAAGCTTACCATTTTTGAAAGTTTCGACAGATTGGGGGTGGGTATGCCCTACGGCAAAATGGGCGCGGGAACGGAACACCTGGCAAATGTTTCTGCAAATGAACTTCCATTACTTGCTGAGGATTTTGAATCATACGTTCAGAGATATCCGCCAAAGGGGTTTGATTCTTTCTTTCAAGAAAACAAAGTAAATCCTTTTGAGGTGATCCCCCGGAGATTATTGGGGGATTATCTGGAACATTCTTTCCATAGTTATATCGAAATGGCTAGGACTTTGGGGATTTCCGTAGATATACGTCTGAACACATGTGTGGAGGACATTATTCCCGGGAATGGAGGATTACCATATAGGATCGTGACAACCCAAGGGATCATCGAGGCGCACGCTGTGATCTTGTGCACGGGTCACGTCTGGCCCCGTAAAAATGAAGGGAAGACCAAGTCATGGTACGATTCTCCCTATCCGCCATCCAAGCTGTCCTTGAAAGCAGATTTTCCGGTAGCGATCCGCGGGGCCTCACTTACGGCAGTTGATGCCATAAAAACTTTGGCCAGGGCAAACGGAAAATTCAAGGAAAGACCTCAGGGTGGTTATGATTTCGAATTGAGCGAAGAGAGCGTCGGTTTTCGGATCGACCTGTTTTCCATTAGAGGGTTCCTGCCCGCACTGAGGTTCCATTCGGAGGATAAGTCATTTTCAAGTGGGTGGACGATGGATAGGGACGAAATCATTGAATATAAAGCGGAACACGGAGGATTCGTGGACCTCGACCATATATTTGAAAGGAACTTCCTGATCCCCCTCAGTCAGAGGGACCCTGATTTCTACGCTACGGTGAAAGGCCTTGAAATTGAGGAGTTTACCCAAACAATGCTTCAACTCCGGGAAGATATCGATGCCATAAAGCTATTTATGGCAGAATTTAAGGAAGCTGAAAAGTCCATAAAGCGTAAGCAGTCGATAAGTTGGAAGGAAGCTCTGTCTGCCTTTAGCTATGCCGTCAACTATCCGGCAAAGCATTTCAGTGCAGAAGATATGGTCCGGCACAAAAAAGTGCTTATGCCGCTCATTTCAATTGTGATCGCATCCCTCCCCCAAGCTTCCTACCATGAAATCATTGCCCTGTATGAACAGGATCTGCTTCGTACATATGCCGTTGGTGAGAAAGGCGAGTTCGTTCCCAATGAAACAGGTAACGGATGCAAGGTTACTTTCGAGGACGAAGATAACAGATTTGAAGAAAACTATAAGATTTTTGTAGATGCCATTGGGCAGAGGCCCATGCACTTCAACGACCTTCCCTTTGACGGACTTAAGAAGGGTAAGGTCACCTCCGGATTCCTATATTTCAAGGAAGAGGAAAATGCCAAAAAACTTATTGAAGAAGGTGCAGCGAATGTCTACAGGGATGACATGGGCAAGTATTTTATGAGGGTGACGGGACTGGCCATAAATGATAACTTTCAGGCCCTGGACAGGTTCGGGGTAGCAGATCCGGCACTCTTCATTATGGCAGTGCCATTTATCAGTGGAATAAATCCAGATTTTTCTGGACTCGATTTTTGCGATACGGCGGCTGAGAGAATTGTCAGGACGTTGGTGATTAACGGAATGGAATGAAATACTATAGAGCAGACCAATGGGCCCATTTAGTGAATTTAGGGAATTTAGGGAATTTAGGGAAAGTCTCTTTTTTGGGGGAGATTGACAATTCTCCCAGATTAAGAATATATTGTAATATTTACACTATTTATGAACCTTTTATATTTACACGTGTTCAATCTCAAGAAACCGGTTCTAGAGAGTGTTTCGTTAATTATTATTATAAACCACTGTTTCAAAGCAGTTTAATTTAAGTAATTTATCATGAAAAGAAATAATTCAGGCAACAGCTCAAGAGGAGGATCTTCCGACAATAACGAACATTCATTGGAAAACATTTACCAATTAGGGTATAGTCATGGATTCCGCGACGCATCAAATGATGAAGATTATGATGATGAATTCGACGAAGAGGAATATGATGACTATGAGGACGAGGATTATGATAACGAGGACGAAGACTACGATTACGATGAGGATGAGGATGATTATGATGAGGAGGATGATGAGGATGATGACGACTCCTCGGGCGGAAGATCATCAAACCGACGCCGCGATAGCGATGGAAGGTTTACCTCAACCAGCTCTGGTTCAAGGAAAGTAACCAGTTCGGGACGGAGCTCAAGTGGTTCACGCCGCGGATCCAGCAGTTCGAACCGTGGATCCAGCAGCTCAAACCGTGGATCAAATAGCTCGGGCGGGGGAAGATCGGGAAATTCAGGAAGAAGTAGCTCAAGCAGTTCAGGTAGAGGTTCTTCGGGCTCCAGGGGGAGATCAGGGAACTCCTCATCCAGTATGGATTCTTCCTCTAACAATTCTGGTTCAGGCTCAAAACGCGGATTTGCATCGATGAGCAAGGCTGAACGTACGCGTATCGCCCGTATGGGAGGCAAGGCATCCCACGGTGGAGGACGCTCATCCGGCCGATCGGGAATCGGGGGCAGAAGGAATTCTTAATTAATATCATCCTTTCGGTGCCCTATTAAGGGCACTGAAAAAAAAAATACTTATGGCAAAAAAAGAATCGCTCAAAGAAGGGCAGACCACAGGTACCCAGGATACCGATCAAATAAACGAAACTGATAAAAAAGCTGAGCAATCTCCTCAAAAGGGCTCTCAGTTATATGTTTTTTTTCTTTCTGGCCTAAAGGATGTTCTCTATGCTGAAAACAAATTGGTTGAAGCTCTCCTGGAGATGGAAGGTGCAGCCTCTTCAGAGGAGCTTAAAGATGCCTTTGAAGATCATCATCTGTTGACCAAGAAGCACGTCAGCAGGCTCAACAAGATATTCGGTATATTGGAGGAAAAGGCGGAAGCCAAGGAGTGCAAGGCAATAGAAGGTATCCTAGAAGAGGCAAGGGAGATCATCAAGAATACCCCCGAGGGTTCGGCCACTAGGGACGTAGGTCTTATCATTGCGGCCCAAAAAGTCGAGCACTATGAGATCGCTACCTATGGAGGGCTTGCCCAATTGGCAATTACCCTGGGATTTGATAAGATTGCGGATCTTTTGGAAAGAACGCTTGAAGAAGAAGAAGAAACAGATCAGGATCTGACATTTATTGCAGAGAACCATATAAATCCAGAAGCTGAAAAAGAGGATTAAGCGTACATTTGGAACATATCCATAGTCTCTAATATCACAAAACGTCCATTTTTATGGACGTTTTTCATTCTTTGGGTTTTTTCGAATTATACGGCTCTCCCTCTACTCAGAAATAAGAGCCAACAAACTTTCTGCAATTCGAAGGGCGACATTCTCAAAAGATTTAATTAACCGGGAATGTTTCCACTCCATCTATCTTCCTTAGAACCATGCTCTTGACCATTCTCTTCCAAGATAGCTAACAGTAATAGATAATATCCCTTTTCCAGACCAAGTTCTTCTGCTGTTTTAAAATTTTCCATAAATAGTTCCCTTAGTTGATTTATTTTTAGATATTATTTCAAAGACCGTTCAACTTTATATTTTTTTAAGGGATTTTCTTGAAATATTTTATAATCGACTTTTTTCATGGAAAAAAGATCACCTACTTTTGTAAATCTTGTCCTCAACAATGGCTAGAATCGATAGGCCGTAGCTCCTTGTCTACAATTTTTTGATCAAATCATCCAATTTCCCCCAGAATTCTCTCCGAAGGATGGAATTTATATATTTTAGTATTAAAGGTCACTAAATCTACACCACCACCCTATGGAAAGCAATAATATGAACATCCTTGAATATGCGAAAGAAAAAGGTTTTGACGGATATCCCGACCCGACAGATATCCAAAGGTGGCTTAGAAATAAGGATGTGATCGTATTGGTAACGCTCCGGGAGGTTGATGAGGGGGACTTTAGGTTTTCCTATCAGGTTTTTGAACCTTCATCAATCTATTATCACCATCCCCCCCTTAGCTCCACAGTTTATTGGAATATGTACGAAGAGGCCCTAGATCACGGAATAAACCATGGTCTCAGGTTCGTTTGATCGGTGACGCAAGTTTTTCCACCTTAGCAAATTCCCCAGATTTTCAGGATAAAAAGAAAGATGGTCTATCTAACACTCTTTCAATAGCATCAGGAGCTTTTTTTGGACAATGGTATCCTTATCCCTGTTTGCAATGTTTGCATACCTCCTCATCCAGCCGTCAAGACCGCCCTCTGCGAACTTTTTTAAGATAACGGGACAGATGTAGTTCTTTCGTGCCACCGATGGCGTGTTTCCCAAAACGTGCGCGACATAACTGACAAGCTCCCTGCAACTTTTGTTCCTGTTCTTGGTGTTTTCAGGAAAGGTTTCCAAAAGATGTAACAGAGCCAAAAAACATGCATTCCACGTTCTAATGGTTTTAATGGTCACCTCCCCGCCATATATTTCAGAAAGATAGCTGTTCAGATGGCATGGCTTTATGGCCCTTTTTATATTCCTTTCATCCAGGTATTGGAGGAACTGGTTTCCAGAGTGTTGCAATATCTTTTCAACCTTATCATACAGCCTTTTGTTCCTAAATGTTTTCTCCTGCTTTACGCCCTTCTTGCCCCTATATCTCAATATTACCTTTCCTTGATGTAATTTAACATGTCTATTCTGGAGCGTGGTAAGACCAAAGGAACCATTGGAATTTCTATAGATGGTATTCCCTGGGCGTATGGAGGTGTGCTGGATGATCATGATGGCCAGTGCACAGACATATCTCTGGTCACACAGGTCCCTTTTGATATCCTTTTCCAACTGTTTTTTCAAGACTGGCAGGCTCTTTCCGAACAGATATAATCTGCTGAATTTATCCCGGTCCTGAAAAGCTGTCCAGAGCGGATGGTAGATATATTGCTTTCGCTGCCTATTGTCCAAGCCCGTAGCCTGGATATGACCATTTTTATGGTGGACAGATCCATACGTCGGTCCAATTTGGAGGGATCACAAGGGAATGGATCCGAGATAGGACCGCTGGATCCACGATCCTCACCTTTTTTTTGTCGTGGTATTCAAATACCTCACCTTTGTGGATCCTGGAGAATCCCTTTGAATTGCTGTTTACATATTTAAAAGGTTTCTTTGTTTCCATACAATATCATTGAATTATTCCTATTCCATTAATCTGTTTCCTGGGTATATTGTTTTAAGCATGTATGATTTAAGGATATAAATCACGCTATAGATGAGGCACCACCATTAATTTTTAGCACCTGTGCCTTTCATTTTGCGGATTCCTGATGTATTTTCAGGTTTAAGATCAATTCTCTGCCCGTGAATGTCGATACAACTTTCATGGGGTATTTAACTTTTTTTATCAGACATGATGATCAGAAAGGGTCGGAAATCAATTCCCATTGAGAATTTCAGTTTTAAATGATATTTCTGAATGTTAGAAATGGGAACTCGCTTTAGGCGCTAATTTTCTTCTATTGTCAGGCCTTTTTTGGGTATATGAAGATTCCGCGCTATGGCTCTTAAGATAGTATCGTTCTGTAAATTTAAATGCCAACCTAAATGGCTGGCATTTAAGAGAACCTATTTACCAGATATATATTACTCGGCTTTTGAATTTAAGTTCGTAATCAATCCAATAAAGAAGAGGCCGCTAAAGAGGACAGATTCCTGTTGCGCAACTGGGGTTACTATGGCCTGATCGAAAAGATCAGGTACAAGGCGAACATGGCAGGTATTAACGTAATCGTCGAATGAGGCAGGATAATATCTGACAATATTTAACAGCTAACTAAAATCAATTTAAATGAGCAATAGATAAAGACCAGAAAGAGACTGATCAAATCGAAACCTAGAGCTGGTAAATGAACCGGGTTGGACCTAACATATATCTATCTCTGAGAAAAGTTGATCGAACACAACAGTTAATGGCTGTCTCAGCAAAATTACCTCTGAGATCCATAATTAAAAATCCCCATACACTTTAGGTTCATGGGGATTTTTAATTTCTTCAATTCCCAAATTTGTCCATGTTAATTCACTCGAAGAAAGTGGCCACGACTTCGGACCGTTAAACGTGCAAACATGAACAAAGTATGATTCAATTTGATCAAAAAGCCCTTAGGGAATGTATCAAGGATGCGATAAGGGAAGAACTCCAGCCTTTTATTTCAAAGATAAGGGGCTTTTCTGACACTGAAAGAAACGGATTGCCCGAAAGGCTCCTGACCAAGAGGGAGATGGCGGACGAACTCGATATTTCACTTGTCAGCCTGACCGAATGGATGAAAAATGGACGCATCCCCTATATGCGTATGGGTAAGCGGGTATATTTCAGAAAAAGGGAGGTATTGGAATCCATGGAAGGTTACAACAGAAAGACCTCTTCAGGTCGTGGTTTATCCCAGGAAATTGATCGAAGGTAAAAGGAGCAAGGTTGTGTTTTGGTGACCCCAAAACCGATAAGCTCCCGATGGTCGCAGCGAAAAAGAACATCATGACAGACACCAAGAACAAAGGCGGTAGACCCGCACTGGAAAATAAAAAGCGGTTTAGGATCAATGTCCGTTTCGATGAAACGGAACATAAAAAGGTTCTGCAGAATGCAGAAACCGCAGGCATGAGCAAATCGGAATGGGTGCGCAGAAGTGCCATTATGCGAAAGATCGTTCCAAGATTTACCGAGGAACAGATCAAAGCGTTCAGGGCAATCACGGGGGCTTCGAACAACCTCAACCAACTGACTAAAAAGGCACACCAGACAGGACTGTTTGAAGTGGCACAGGAATGCCGGAATACGATCAGCCATATCAACCACTGTATCGATAAACTATTGCACCATGATAGCGAAGATAATTGAGGGACGGTCGTTTGGCGGATGCGTTGGGTACGTGCTAAAGAAAGACAGTGAGATTATTAATACAGTGGGATTGCGGACGGATTCGGCAAAGACCATTGTACAGGACTTTAATTTTCAACGGATGCTGAACCCCAGATTGGGCAAAGCCGTCGGACACATTATACTATCGTGGAATACGGCAGATAAGGATATGCTGAACAACGATATCATGGTATCATCTGCTAAACGCTACCTCGCCAAAATGGGGATCAGGGATACGCAGTGTCTGATGGTCAGACATCACGACCGCAAACATGATCATATCCACATCATCTATAACCGGGTGGACGATTATGGCAAGACCATATCCAACAGCAATCAGCGATATAAGAGTTTTAAGGCCTGCAAGGAACTCAATGCACTGTATGGCTTCAAGCAGTCCGAGGGCAAGCAGAACGTTAACAGAGGGAGGCTCAAAGGATATGACAGGACAAGATACCAGATTTACGATACCGTGAAGGCGGGTATCCGTAACAGCAGGAACTGGTCGGAACTACGGAACTATATCCGCTACAGAGGTGTGGAAATACAGTTTAAATACAGATCGGGGACGGATGAGGTTCAGGGAATTTCATTCAGCAAAAATGGACAGACATTTCAGGGATCAGCCATTGACCGCTCATTGAGCTATGGACAGATCGACAGAGCTTTAAATGGAATCGATAACGCTATGGAACAAACCCATCGGATGGAAAGCAATGTTTCGAGAGGTCAGTCTATAGATACCAATATTGGGGGAACTATCGGTTACTTAGCATCCGCTTTATTTTCGATCCCTGAAATTGCACCGGAGCAGGAAGATCCATTTATCAAGAAGAGAAAAAAGAAAGAAAATTACAGGTTAAAACGTTAAGAATATGCGCACAGAATTAGAAAACTTACAGCAAAAGGTAAACACTTTAGAGGAAAACACAGAACTGATCACGCAGGACATCGTACGGATCATGCCGACAGTAGTATCCCTGCTTTCTGATAACGAGAAAAACATGAAGGATCTTCATGAGATACGGACAAAGGATCAAGAACTATTACGCCAAATACAGATTTTCATGAAGAGCGAAAATGAAATCTTATCTAAAATAGTCAACGATTACGGTTCATTGCAGAATCTAGCAATCCAGATTGCAGATGTGACAGGACAGAATCTAAATAAATTGGTTGATAAGCAAAAAGAAATTGTTTTAAAGCTCGCTGAAATTCCTAATCGGGTCAATGTAAAACATCATTATGGGATTGACCTGAAATCCACGCCTGTCATTATTATCATGATAGTATTGTCGGTCATTATTTCATTGGGCATAGGCACACTATACGAAAAAAGTAGACAACTGGATGATAGAAAGTCATACGAAATGCGCTACCGTATGATGGAATTGGAGTTACCAAATATTACATCGCATATTGACTCCACATACACACTTGATCCCAATAAATTCCATGATCTAGTAATTAAAAGAGAAGAGGAAAATAAATTATTAAACAGCATAGACCGAAAACGTCGGGAGATTAAGAACTTAAACAATTCTGAATAACGGGCCGTGTATTGGCGATAGTGGCGGATTAGAAAGCCTAAACTTTCAATTTTGCACTAAGTAAAGCAACAGCCTTTTATTATTTTCTAAATTTATAAAAAAAGGAAATATAAAAGGCTGTTGCGACAAAAAAAGGAGAAACTTTCAATTTCACCCTTAAACCGCCATTTCGCCAATACGATGTTATACGACGTTCTTTTAGCAGTATATTTTCAGTTTTGCACCAACTTGAGATACACTATTCCATGTAGATCTAATTAAATATATTAATTGTATAGCCTCTGATTTAACTTTAGAAATATCTTTTTTATTTAATTCTTTTTTAAATGTGTTTATGTCAAACATATTTCCAACCATTAACCATACTTCTCTACTTGTTGTAGGATCTGAAATTAGTTTCATGTAAAGATTCCAAAATTGTTGAGGAGTTGCATTATTAGTAATAACGCGATTATTTATCTGCCCAACATTTTTTAGCGACCATGGATTTTTCCATTTATCAATATTTTGTTTTGGAACTCTTTGATAATATGGAGTTAAAAAGTCCAAATTTTTGGTTGCTTGCCCACATACCTCAGTGAAATTAGATGCAGATAATTTTGACTTTTTTGCTTTCGCGTGAATGAATACAACTCTTTTGTTTTTAATATCTAAGCCAATGAAATCTCCAATTTCACTGCCTAAATCATCACAAAGTAAGTAATCAAAATTAAACTCGCTTTCTAGCTTTTTATCATAACCTTTTGCCTGTCTAGCTATTAAACCAAACAAAGTATTCTTATTCCATAAGTTATTACTGATTTTTAACTTGCTATGTCCTTTTTCACTCCTAATTGTTGAAATACAACTATATGGATTAAAAAGTTGGTTTATATCTAGATTTTGTTTTTTACTATTTATATTTAAACTAGGCGTAAAGAAATTTTTATGAGCATAGATATATTTATTACCCTCTAAAACTAATCTAAAGCATTGGTTATTGTTAATGTAAGATAATAAGTTTTGTTCATTTGGATTTAGTGGTTGAATTTTGTCATTTATATCAGTACAACTTAGATAGAATCTTTCTAAGTTTGAATCGTAAACTATAGTAAAAGCAAATTCTTCATTATTTATTTCAACCACAAATTCATTATTAGTAATTAACGCACAATAGTCTTCAATAACTACATCCTTTTTACTATCTTCATAACCGTATCTATAAATTATTTCATCATCAATATCTAGCAAAATAGAGGTAGGGGTTGGATTTAATGGAGCGTCTACTTTTTCCGAAAATCTCCCCATGAAAGAGTTAATTTTATTATTTGTTGTATTTGTATTAATTTCTTGATGTATGCCATTTATCCATTCTATAAATTCGTCATATTCTATTCTTGCATTTGTAAAATCTGTGATCCTACCATTTTGAAATCCAACATATCTTTTTGCATAGTTTCCTTGGGAATCGGATATACTACCTTCAATTCGAGCAGGGAAGTATGAATAATCAGATAGTCCTGGTGCAGTATATTCGATTGCTCCAGCTTGTAATTCTTTGTTTCTAATATTATTTGAACCAATATCTGTATTCATTAAGAATATTTTGTTAACGGCTCTTTTATCTTTAAATAACTTAATTAAGTATTCTCTATTCAAAGGTTTTAAATTATCTAATTGTCGCATTGGAGAACTTTGTATACTATCGTAAAAGTAGATGTAATTACCTTTGATCTTTAAAAAAGTAAGAGCTAAAGTTTGTTCAATGAAAACTCCATTTTTAACTAGTGGTGAGTTTTCATATTTGATATACAAAACAAGTAATGTATCTGAATCAATACTTTGATGTTTTAATATGTGATAATCTCTACTTTCCCATTCTTCAAATAAATAACTACATAATTCTTCAAAATCTACTGTGCCATCATGTATATAAGCGTTTATTTTTTTCTGAAACAGTATACTTTCTTTAAGATTTATATTGGTAACATCAACTAATTCTCTGAAAGTACCAGAAAAATATAAAGTTTCTACCTCTTTGTTAACTTTTAAAATATCTGTAACATCGAATAGCTTTTTCTTTTCTGTTAGTAGAGAATCATATTTTAGATATTTTGTCCATTCATCATTTAGTGATTTTACATTTCTACAAAATAGATATGCAATTTGGTCCTTTAACTTTTGAGGATTGCGGAGAACTCTTCCTATCTGTTGAATAAGAAGACGGGTGCTTTTAAAATCCGAATATATTGCGACAATGCAAAAATCTGGGTTATCAATACCTTCTATAAGTTTATATTGATGAATGTAAAAATCATATTTTGATTGCTCACTATGAGGAGGGATCTGCTTTGAGTAATTTGCTCCTTTGGGTAGATTTTCATGTATTCCAAGTACTCTTTTTTTTAGTTTTTTTAAAGATATAACCATCCTTTTAATGTCCTCGACATTTTCACAACGAATTATTATTTTAGGATTATTAATACCCTGTTTTACAAGAACTGGTTCAAGTTTATTAACTTCTGATAATAAATCATTTAGAAAAGTTGAAGTATTATATGGGTTTGGATTTAAACTCTTGATTTCTAAATTTCTCAAAAAGTTTTGAGAAACACTATATTTATGTTCTAATGCAAAAAAATTATTTTTGTCAATGTTAAAAATCTTATAGTCATTCCTATATGGAGTTGCTGAAAATAATATTGTAGGAATTTTAAAAGATCTAATAGTTTCTCCCCAAGTATAAGCTGGCTCTTTATGTCCCTCATCAAATATTATACAATTCGGTAGTTTTTTAAATTCATTAAATTCATTTTCAATTTTTTTATTAGTTGAAATAGATTGAAGTGCTTGAATTGTAGTTACTATAATGAATTTATCATTTTTGATTTTTTCATATGTATCAACAAAGGTACTAGGAAGTAAGTCTTCAATAATCTGATTTTGTAGTTTAGTTAAATCATATCCGATTTTATTCCAAAACCTATCTTTTAATTCTGCAATTATTTGATCTCGTAACGACGTACTGGGTGTTACAATTATATAATTTTTTTTAGGATATACAATTCGAGTTAATGTAGCAAAAACACCTGTTTTTCCTGTACCTGTTGGCATCTTTACTAAATATGATTTTTCAGATTTTGATTTAAGATATTCTGAAATATTTGTAATAGCGTCTTTTTGATGATCCCAAATATTTAAAGATAACAAAGACTTGATTATTTTCTTGGCCATGGTTACAGTTTGTGAAAGAATGTCGTATAACGAGCCGCGTATTGGCGATAGTGGCGGATTAGAAAGCCAAAACTTTCAATCTTGCACTAAGCTAAACAACAGCCTTTTATTATTTTCTAAATTTATGAAAAAAGGAAATATAAAAGGCTGTTGCGACTAAAAAAGGAGAAACTTTCAATTTCTCCCTTAAACCGCCATTTCGCCAATACGATGTTGGTGGCTGCCTTTTTTATTTCTTAAAATCCTCGAATAATGTAGCAATAAAGGAGCAATAGGTTGAAGTCTTTTCCCAGACCATATAATCTCCTTATTTAAATTGCTTTTTCTATACTCTTTCAATGTATTATTCAATGGAATACTATGAAAACTAAATTGAAATTTATATAATTCTATAATTATCAAATTTTTTGTGATAAATATTGGAGCAGAAAAATTGTCATTCTCAATTCTGTCAGTTATCAATTGAGATAGGTAAGTTTTAAAAAAATACATATCCTTAAACTTTTGTTTTTCTTTACCGCTTATTTTACTGTCTAGTTTTCTGCTTAAAAATGCATTTATTAAATTGAAGCAACACAATGAATGAAAAAGGTCATCATTATCATTAGGATGTATTTTTAAAATGCCATATGCTTCCATTAAATCAGATTTTTTTATTTCGTATTCATTTTGTGTAGGATTGTTTATTTCCGCCAATAATTTATTATAATCAATATCTTCTGATTTATTTAGGTGATTTTGAAGAAACCGAATTTGTCCCTCATATTTATTCCTTATTTCAGAAGATTGTTTTTCAGAAAACTCATAAATCGATATAACTTGTGTATTTTGGTATTGACATCTTTGATATTTGGTATAAGTAGGATTGCAATAAACAACAATCAAGTTATGACATTGATTTGCGTTGTAAAAGGCTACTCTGTGTGCTTTTTCTTCTGTAAAAGAATAACATATCCATAATTCTCTACCTACGCTATATATTGGAGAATAATAGTTTATCTTTTTTCTTGGAAATTGTGGGTGTTCAGGAATATCAATAATGCCTTCTTTTGTAAATATAAATTCTTCGTTGTGTTTTCCGTTCAAATATGTTTCCTCTGCTATGTGAAGTATTAACGTCCTTATTAAAAGTGCAGAAACCGGGATTGATCTTTCATTATTAATTTTTTGAAAATTGCCTTTCATAAATCGAACGACATAATCTTTAGAAGGGTCTTCCTTTTTAGAAAATATCGTAATAAACTCATTATTGGGTGTATAAACTATTTGAAAAGTCGTATTCCACTTTCTTTGTTTCCATTCTTGTATTTTTGATTTTGGAAATGTAGCAATGTCAAACGTTGTTCTGAAGCGTCCGTTTTCCTGTAATTCAATTTTGGTTATTGTTACAAAGTAAGAAATGCCACTAAAATCAATTTGTTGCTCTTTATCAATTAAGTCATTGTCAAAGTTGATGTTTTTAAAAACATTGAAAGGGTATAGCTCCCTACACCATTTGTCGTTATGGTCAGGCGTATGATTTTTTTGCCATTGTTCAAAATTTAAATTTTTGAGTTTCATTGATTGTTTTCTGTCAACTTAAGGTTGCCACTAATGACTCGGCGACTTGGCGAAGTAGCGAA
Organism: Sphingobacterium sp. 1.A.5; assembly: GCF_002734235.1. Lineage (NCBI taxonomy): Bacteria > Pseudomonadati > Bacteroidota > Sphingobacteriia > Sphingobacteriales > Sphingobacteriaceae > Sphingobacterium > Sphingobacterium sp. 1.A.5. The sequence continues at coordinate 161,434 of NZ_PEBA01000002.1, read as the reverse complement.
GCTGTATCGAAGATACAAAAGCGGAGCTATTTAGCCAAGTCGCTTGTTGTAAGCAGTCCGCGAAGCGGCGGCTTACGGCAAGCGACGTAAGTCGCCGAGCCATTGTTAGCAAGGAGCGCAGCGGATTGCTAACAACATATTCTTTAGCGAAGCTAATATACAAAAATTTCGCCAATCCGCCTCTATAGACGCACTTCGCCTTACAGACCCAAAGACGATATAACAGACTATATTTTAACATATTGACACAACATTAAATACCGTAAAGCGAAACAATTGATATGAATAAATCGTTATCTCTATATGGATAACGAAACTATACTGAAAACATTTGAAAAAAAGCTGACTACGCAAAGATATGCTCACAATACAGTTAAAGCATATAAAGATTATGCCCGTTTATTTCTCAAATATGTTGATAATTATCCCTCTTTAGAATCTATACCAATTACTATTATAGAATCCTTTATAAATGAAAAAGTTCAAAAAGAAAAAATCAGTATTTCCTATCAAAAAGGTTTAGTTGGAGCTATTAAGAAAATTTATGAATTGATACTGAATGAAAAAATTAAACTTGATTACTTATACCCTAAAAGACATTTAAACAAACTGCCAAAATTCTTTTCCAAAGAAGAGATCAGACTACTATTAGATAATACGGAAAACATTAAACATAAGGCCATATTAACAACTATATATAGCTGCGGACTACGCCTTAGTGAGTTACTAAACCTCAACATAAAAGATATCCGATCATCTGATAAGATGATACGTATCAACCAAAGCAAAGGAAACAAAGACCGAATTGTTTCATTACCTGATAAGTTGCTAGATATTTTACGCGAATATTATCTAATTTATAAACCTAGCGACTATCTTTTTGAAGGAGAAAGAGGAAATCGATATAGTGAAAGAAGTGTTCAGCTTATTTTAAAAAAATCATTATCAATGGCTAAGATCAAAACCGAAGGTACAGTCCATACGTTACGACATTCGTATGCTACACATTTAATTCAGTCCGGTATTGATATTCGAATTGTTCAGGAATTACTAGGTCATGAGAATATCAAGACTACCATGATCTACACACATATCACAGATATTGATAAGAAAAAGACCCCAAGCCCACTAGATTTTTTATAATTTCTAAGATAAACACTATATGAGACTACCCTAATCTAGACTTACCTATCTTAATATTAAGTTGAAAAATAAGTGATTTTTGTCCGAAATATGTCCGAAAACAGAAAAAGCCACTGAAAATCAGTGGCTTTTGTCGGGGTGGCAGGATTCGAACCTACGACCTCCACATCCCAAATGTGGCGCGATACCGGGCTACGCTACACCCCGAAAAGGTATCACCTTTGTTTTGTGTGGCACAAATATACGGCGAAAATTAATTATGTCAAGGATTTTTTAATAAAATTTCCTAATCCACTCATTTTATGAGGATTATTTTTTGTGACAAATATTATTTTCAATTATTTGGACTTTATTGATTCAATCCTATGGAAATCGAAGAGAATTTGATTACTTTTGCAGGCATTCTAGAAAATCTAGAATATTTTTAAAAAAGTATTTTCAAATATCAAAATAAAGCTGTAATATTGCATTCCGATTTTTACAGGTTAAATATCGTTATTAATTACTCAGAATCATGGATTTAGTAAAATTTGTAGAAGAACAAGCGGTAGTAAAAAATGAAATTCCCGCTTTCAAAGCCGGAGATACCATCAGCGTTCATTATAAAATTCGCGAAGGAAATAAAGAGCGTGTACAGGTGTACCAAGGTGTGGTAATTCAATTAAACAGCGAAGGAGCTAATGCTACTTTTACCGTTCGTAAAATCTCTAACGGTATTGGTGTAGAGCGTATTTTTCCTGTAAACTCTCCAAACATTGAGAAAATAGAAGTTAACAGCATTGGTAAAGTACGTCGCGCTAAATTATTTTATTTACGTGGTCTTACCGGAAAAGCTGCTCGTATCAAATCAAAAAGATAATCGAGTAACTCAAAAAATTATATTTAAGGGCTTGGCAATGCGCGAAGCCCTTATTTATTGTTTCTATACGCCAGCTAGTTTTGGATAACAACCGGACTAGTACCCATAATGGAATCTATCCTTTGCTTAACATCTTCCGTCAACAAAGGAAGAACATCCAATGCTTTAAGGTTTTCAGTAAGTTGACTTTCTTTTGTTGCTCCCAATATAGCAGTCGTCACATTTGGATTGCTAATACACCATGCAATGCTAAGGGTAGGTAATGTTACGCCTAATTCATTTGCAAACTCACCTAAAGCCTTTACACGATTTAATTTGTCATCAACTACAGATTTGTCACGAAGCCATTCATAGCCCTCTAAAGTCATCCTTGAACCTTCTGGAATCCCATCATTATATTTTCCAGTCAACAACCCTGACGCCAATGGGCTCCAAATAGTAGTACCCATCCCTATATTCTTGAAAATGGGAGCATAATCTACCTCTATTTTTCTTCTATTGAAGAGGTTGTATTCGGGCTGTTCCACAGCAGGACCTTCCAATCCAAATTCTCGCGCAATCATATGAGCCTCTACAATCTCCGCAGCAGACCATTCTGAAGTTCCCCAATAAAATATCTTTCCTTGTTGAATCAAAGTGTTCATTGTCCGGACAACTTCTTCGATTGGAACATTTTTATCGGGACGATGGCAATAATACAAATCCAAATACTCTACCTGTAATCTTTCTAATGCTTCATGGCATGCTTCCATCAAGTGCTTTCTGCTCAAGCCATGTTGATTTGGCTTCTTCCCCTCACCTTTCCACCCAAAAAAGGCCTTGCTCGACAATACAAAAGATGATCTATCCCAATTTAATTTCTTCAGCACCCGTCCCATCATTTCTTCTGATAATCCAGCAGAATAAACCTCAGCATTATCAAAGAAATTCACTCCAGCATCATACGCCTGAGCCATTAACCGTTCGTTGGTATTATCATCAGTTTGTCTAGCAAAAGTAACCCAAGATCCAAAAGACAGAGCACTTAATTGGAGACCACTTTTCCCCATTCTTCTATATTCCATATATTCAATTTTTAAAATAAAGTATATTCATTTTTATGATAAAGTTAAGAGAATTCTAGGTTCAAGGACATCTGTACAAAGTAAAATAATCGCTAAAAAAAGTCTCAAGTAATTGACTATAGTTCCTTTAAGCTGCAAAATGCCCTAGAACTATTTTTTTTAACCTTATTTCAGAAAATTTCGTACCTTTGTATCCCGTACATAGAGCAGATGAACGATGCTTTTTTCAGGAGCATCTAAGTTAGAAATCCATTATTGTTATGACTAAATATATCTTTGTTACGGGCGGCGTAACTTCGTCGTTAGGGAAAGGAATTATTGCAGCTTCCCTTGCCAAGCTTCTCCAAGCGCGTGGTTTAAAAGTAACCATCCAGAAATTTGACCCGTACATCAATATTGATCCAGGAACATTAAATCCATATGAACATGGCGAATGTTATGTTACAGAAGATGGTGCTGAAACCGACCTTGACTTAGGTCATTATGAGCGATTCTTAAATGTTCCGACTTCCCAAGCAAACAATGTTACAACAGGCCGTATCTACAGCCATGTAATTGAACAAGAACGTGCAGGAGCGTACTTAGGTAAAACCGTACAAGTTGTTCCACATATCACGGACGAAATCAAACGTCGTATGTTGTTGCTGGGCCAATCAGGAGAATACGATATCGTCATCACAGAATTGGGTGGAACTGTAGGAGATATTGAATCTTTACCTTTTATCGAAGCAGTTCGTCAGTTACGCTGGGAGTTGGGCAATAACGACTCGTTGGTGATTCACTTGACACTTGTGCCTTATCTTGCCGCTGCAGGTGAATTAAAAACTAAACCTACTCAACACTCCGTAAAAACTTTATTGGAATATGGTGTGCAACCAGATATCCTTGTGTGTAGAACAGAACACAAATTAAACAATGATATCCGCAAAAAATTAGCTTTATTCTGTAATGTCAACATCAACGCAGTAGTAGAATCTATCGATGCGCCTACGATCTATGATGTTCCTTTGAATATGTTGAGAGAGCAGTTGGACAAAACTGTTTTAGCAAAACTTAAATTATCTACTAAGAATGAACCTGATTTAGAAAACTGGAAATCATTCTTAGGGAAATTGAAAAACCCTACGGACGAGGTTAATATCGGATTAGTAGGAAAATATGTAGAATTGCCTGATGCTTATAAATCGATTGCAGAAGCATTTATTCATGCTGGTGCAACCAATGAAACTAAAGTAAAGGTAAAATATATCGCTGCAGAAAGTGTGAACCAAGAGAATGTTGCAGAGAAATTAAAAGGATTGGACGGCGTTTTGGTAGCACCTGGATTTGGTGAGCGCGGATTAGAAGGAAAATTAGAAACAATTCGTTTCGTTCGCGAAAATAAGGTTCCGTTCTTTGGTATCTGTTTAGGTATGCAATGTTCTGTGATTGAATTTGGACGTAATGTATTGGGTCTGAAAGGAGCAAACAGTTTCGAGATGGACGACAAAACTCCTCATCCAGTAATTAACTTGATGGAAGAACAAAAAACGATCAAGAACATGGGTGGAACCATGCGCTTAGGAGCTTATGATTGTGAAATCAAGAAAGGAACTAAAGCATTTTCTATCTATGGAAAGAGCAAAATTTCTGAAAGACACCGCCACCGTTATGAATTTAACAACGAGTATCTAAAAGATTACGAAAAAGCAGGAATGATAGCTTCAGGTATCAATCCGACCACTGGATTGGTTGAAATTGTGGAGTTAAAAGACCATCCTTTCTTTGTGGCAGGACAATTTCACCCAGAATTAAAATCAACAGTTGTGAATCCTCACCCACTTTTTGTTAGCTTTGTAGCCGCTGCTTTGGCTCATAAGAAATCAAAGTAGGTTTAAGACCATATAATATATAGTAATAAATAAACAATGGATAGAAATAACATTCTAGGTTTTGTATTCATCTTTGCCATCTTGGCGGGATCCTTCTGGTTGATGAAGCCCTCGCAAGATGAGATTAAAAAAGAACAACAATTACAAGATTCTATTAAAAGAGCGAAAGATGGATTAGCTCCTATCAGCGATTCTCTTAAAGCTGTCAAAGAAACTCCAAAAGTTGCTGATTCGGTATTATTGGCTCAACCATTTGGAGCGGCTTCAGTAGGTACTGAGCAAATCGTTACAATCGAGAACGAATTATTAAAAGTTAATGTTAGTTCTAAAGGTGGTCGCGTAAAATCTGTCGAACTTAAAGGCGAAACGAATTTTGACGGTTCCAAACTTGTCCTTTTTGATGGTGATGACAATAAATTCGGACTTGAATTCAATATCCCAGGAAAAGCTGTAAAAACCAATGACTTGTTCTTCCAAGCTCAGGGAGCAGAATTCACAGTGGCTGGACAAGATGCAAAATCATTGACTATGCGTCTTTCCTATGCTCCTGATAAATACATCGACTATATCTATACCTTAGCAGGCAACAATTACAACGTACAGTTTGATATTAAGACTGTGGGTATCGGTAACTTAGTTGATGTTAGTTCCAAAAAGATGTTGTTGAATTGGGAAACAACATTGAAACAAAAAGAACGCAATGCAAAATCTGAGCGCGAAAAATCAACCATATTCTATAAAGAAGCTGATGGTTCTGTAGATCACTTATCAGAATCTAGCGATGAAAAAGAAACCATTGAAGAAAAAGTTTCTTGGATTGCCTTCAAGCAACACTTCTTCTCAACAGTATTAACAAGCAAAGAAGGATTCAACAACCCTGAATTGGCTGTGACTTTTATCACACAAGACAGTATTGTAAAGAATTACAGAGCAAATGCTGAATTGACCTTCAACCAGCAAAATGATGCACAATATGGCTTTAGTTTCTTCTTCGGTCCCAATAAATATAAGACCTTAAAAGCTGAAGGCAACGGATTCGACAAAATCATCAACATGGGTTGGGGACCAATGGGCTGGATCAACAAGTTTATAACTGTTCCAATCTTTGACTTCCTTGATGGATTCAACATGAACTATGGTATCGTTATCCTGATCCTTACTTTATTCTTGAAATTATTGATGTTCCCATTAACATACAAGTCTTACCAATCAATGGGTAAAATGCGTGTGTTAAAACCTCAATTGGATGAAATCAAAGCTAAGGTTGGTGATGACAACCCTATGTTATTGCAACAAGAGCAAATGAAGTTATACAAACAAGCTGGTGTAAATCCTCTTGGTGGATGTTTGCCATTATTACTTCAAATGCCATTTACCTTAGCATTCTTCTTCTTCTTCCCGAACTTATTTGAATTACGTGGAGAGAGCTTTTTATGGGTAAAAGATTTATCAACTTATGATGCACCAATAACATTTGCTCCTATTTTTGGAGTTGACCACATTTCATTTATGTGTATCCTGATGACATTGACTACTTTGTTAACTACATGGTATAACAATTCAACTTCAGGAGCGGTGAACAACCAAATGAAATATATTGGTTACATCATGCCATTGATTTTCTTCTTCGTTTTGAATAGCTTCCCTGCAGGTCTGAACTACTACTATTTCCTTTCAGCAGTTCTTACCTTCTTAACTCAAGTGATTATCCGTCAATTCGTAAATGATGACAAAATCCTTGCAAGCATCGAGGCTAACAAAAAGAAACCTCAAGGCGAAAAGAAACAATCTTCTTTCCAAAAGAAAATGGAAGAAATGATGAGACAACAACAAGCTGCACAGCAGAATAAGAAAAAATAAGTCCAAAAAAAATCCCCGGTTCTTTAAAAACCGGGGATTTTTTTTGGACTAGACATGAGATGTGAGATATGAGTATTGAGATAGAAAACGACAATATTTAATTAGCTATCATCGATCATATAATGGATTAGATTTGAGATTTGAGTATTGAGAAAGAAAACTGACGATATTTTAATCAGCTATCATAGCTAATATAAAATAACTTTTTTCTTATTAACTTTCTATCTCACATCTCACATCTCACATCTCATATCTCACCTCTCACATCTATAAAACCCTACCTATCTCACATCTCACATCTCATATCCCACATCTACCTTATACAAACGCACTAAACCCTGTAATGCTTCTTCCAACGATCAAGGAGTTGATTTCTTTTGTTCCTTCGTATGAATAGATTGCTTCGGCATCGGCCAAGAAACGGGCAACATTATATTCTAATAGAATACCATTACCTCCCATTACTTCTCTAGCTTTCGATACTATATCTCGCATTCGGAGGGTACAGAATACTTTCGCTAAGGAAGCGTGTTCATCTTTCAGTTTATCGTCATCTTGCAATTCAGATAAGCGGAATACCAATGTTTGCATTGCTGTAAGATTGGAAAGCATTTCAACCAGATGGTTTTGAATTAATTGGAAAGATGCAATAGGTTTTCCAAACTGTTCTCTTTTTATTGTATAATCTAGAGCGTTTTCGTAGGCTCCTCGAGCACATCCTACTGCCATCCAAGCTACACCTGCCCTTGTCATTTGAAGTACCTTTGCGGTGTCTTTAAAGGAATTGGCGTATGGAAGACGGTCAGATTCGGGCACTACGCAATCTGTCAACGTAATCAAACCATTCTGAACGATACGCAGAGCCATCTTATCCTTGATTTTCTCTACAGCAAAGCCTGGATTCTCTTTGCGGACAATAAAACCTTTCACCTGCTGATCATCTAAATCTCTTGCCCAGATTATTGTGATATCAGAAAATGTGGAGTTTCCAATCCATTTTTTCTGCCCATTTAGTATCCATTTGTCACCATCTCTTTTACAAGTTGTTGTTAGTCCACCTGCCGTTGCAGACCCCACTAAAGGTTCTGTAAGGCCAAAGGCACCAATCTTGTTAAGTTGTTGCATTTGAGGTAGCCATTCATTTTTCTGTTCTTCAGAACCACACATATAAATGGATCCCATGGCTAATCCGCTTTGAACACCAAGGAAGGTAGCGATCGAGGGGTCTACCCTGCCAAATTCTGCAGCGATAATACCGTCCATTAAGGAACTTCCTCCAGCGCAGCCATATCCCTCATATACATATCCACATACATTCAATTCCCTAAGCTTAGGAATAATTTCGAACGGGAATTCATCACGCAACCAATATTTATTTACTAATGGTTTGATTTCAGTTTCAAGAAAGGAACGGACTTTCATCTGTAGGGCTCTGTCTTCTTCTGATAATTTGGCTGAAATATCATAAAAGTCGGCATTGATAGGAGGTGGATCTTTTTTCTTTTTACTTCCTGTCAACATTTTCATAGCCATTTTTAGCTGATTTTCGTCCATTTTAGATACTGCGCCCAAAACTTCTGCTAAATCTACTTTTTTTGATATTTTTTCTAATTGCTCCAAATCCACTGATTTAATGAGCTTTAGGATATTTTTTACCTTATCTAACATATTATTTGTTTAAATATTTAACAGAAATATAACAATTTTTGTGTTTTAATGTTGCAAATCAACAAAACAGTAGTATATTTGCCCTGCCTTTAGAAAAATAATTAAAAACAACACACTGACTATCAGTGGGTTTAATAAAAAAATTAAAAAAATATTATTTCTTGGGTTACCTTTTTAGGTATTGGGTATTAAGAATTAAATAAACAAATTTGTTTCAACTAAATAGAAAATTAAAAATGAAAAATTTATTCAAATTCGGATTCTTAGGTTTAGCATTAACTATCGCTGTTGCTTCTTGTAACAACGCTGAAACTAAAACTGAAGAAACAGCTGACTCTTTGTCAAACGTTGTTGATTCAACTACTGAAAACGTAGCTGATTCATTAGAAAACGTAGCTGATTCAGTTCGTGCTACTGGTGATTCAATCGCTGATTCATTGAAAAACGTTCAATAATCCGAACAGATTAAAAAATACTTCAAAAGCCCGTTTTAGAAACGGGCTTTTGTTGTTTAAGGGTAGATGTGGGATATGAGTTATGAGATGTGAGATAGAAAGCGACAAACTATCTAACTCTAACTTTCCTCCTGTCGCAAATCTCATATCTAACCTCGCATATTAAACCTTCCCCTATCACCCCTACTGTCACAAATCCCATATCCCACATCTCATATCCAGTTCCCCTATCACCCCTACTGTCTCATATCCCATATCTCACATCTCATATCTGATTTCCCCTATCACCCCTCCTGTCTCATATCCCATATCTCAAATCTCATATCTGATCTCCCCTATCACCCCTACTGTCGCAAATCTCATATCTCATATCTCATATCTATTTCTTATTTTTGCCTTCATACTAAAAAATACAGAATGACTTTATCAGCATTAACTGCAATCACTCCCATTGATGGCAGATATTACAATACCACAAAAGATCTATCGAATTACTTTTCTGAATTCGCATTAATAAAATACCGCGTTTTAGTGGAGGTTGAATATTTCATTTCCCTTTCGGAATCTGGCATTCAACAATTAGCTCATTTTGATGGCAGCTTAAATGATAAGTTACGCGATATCTATCGCAATTTTAGCTTAGAAGACGCTCAATGGATCAAGGATACAGAGAAAGTAACCAACCATGATGTCAAAGCAGTAGAATATTTTTTGAAGAATGAATTCGAAAAATTAGGTCTTAATGATTCATTAGAGTTTATCCATTTCGGGTTAACTTCTCAGGACATTAACAATACAGCAATACCTTATTCGTGGAAAGCAGCATTGAAAGATGTTTATCAGCCAGCAATTAATGAATTGGTTGACGAGCTCAAAAAATTAAGTGCAGAATGGGAAAATGTATCTATGTTGGCACGTACTCATGGTCAACCGGCATCACCTACTCGCTTAGGAAAAGAAATCAAAGTTTTCATCGAAAGAATTGAAAAACAATTGAACTTATTGAACCAAGTTCCATTTTCAGCAAAATTTGGAGGTGCAACCGGAAACTTCAATGCACATCACGTTGCTTACCCACAGAACAATTGGGTTGAGTTTGGAAATAAATTCGTCAATGAGGTCTTAGGATTAGATAGATCACAAACAACGACACAAATTGAACATTACGATAATTTTGCTGCAAGTTGCGATGGACTAAAACGCATCAATAATATTATGATCGACCTTTGTCGTGATATATGGACCTATATCTCCTTGGATTACTTTAAGCAAAAAATTACAGCAGGTCAAATTGGATCTTCGGCGATGCCTCACAAAGTTAATCCAATTGACTTTGAAAATGCTGAAGGAAATTTGGGATTGGCAAATGCGGTATTCGAACACTTAGCTGCTAAACTTCCGATTTCAAGATTGCAAAGAGATTTAACCGACTCTACTGTCTTGAGAAATATCGGTGTTCCTTTTGCTTACACCTTGATCGCTATTAAATCAACCTTAAGAGGATTGAGAAAATTGATTTTGAATGAGTCAGCTTTCCAAGAAGACCTTGAAAACAACTGGGCAGTAGTGGCGGAGGCGATTCAAACTATCCTACGCCGTGAAGGTTATCCAAAACCTTATGAGGCTTTGAAAGATTTAACACGTACAAATACGCATGTTACAAAAGATACTATTGCTGCCTTCGTTGACCAATTAAATGTGAGCGAAGAAGTTAAGGAAGAGATCAAATCAATCTCTCCTAGCAATTACACTGGTGTTAAGCTGTAAAGCTTTTACCATGTAATGACGTATCCGAACGGGTATTTACAGTATATTTGTTTTTTCAAATTAGAATTTTAGAACATGGCAACTATTAACGTATATACAGAGAGCACTCCAAATCCTGCTACAATGAAGTTTTTGGTTAATAAATTATTGATCAACGGCAGTTTGGATTATCCTGATAGAGAAAAGGCTCAAGAGTCTGCTTTCGCAAAGGAATTATTCAAGTTCAATTTTGTGAACGGAGTATTCTTTGCCAGCAATTTCGTTACCATTACCAAGACTGATGATGCGGAATGGTCTGATATCGAAGCTTTATTGAAGGAGTTTGTGAAAGGTGCTGTTGAATCAGAGCTTGCTGTAAAACCTATCGAACATTCAGAAGATGTTGTATTCGAAGGATCTGATGTTGAAGTTAAGATTCAACAAGTATTGCATGATTATGTACGCCCTGCGGTAGAACAAGATGGTGGAGCGATTGCATACAAATCTTTCGAAGATGGCAAAGTAACCGTTGAACTTAGAGGTTCATGTTCAGGATGTCCTTCTTCAACAATTACGCTTAAAGCAGGTATCGAAGGCTTATTGAAGCGTATGGTGCCAGAAGTAGAAGAAGTGGTAGCAGAAGCAATGTAATTGTATTAACAAACACATAGATAAAGAATTAAAGAGCTTGGGAATAATTACCAGGCTCTTTTTTATGGATTTAATTCTTCAAAAATCCATTCCGAAAATCCAAAACCTTCCTTATTTTTTAACTTATGTCTAGTCATTATCCATAAGTGCAAATTATCTGATCTCAAATGCTTCAGCATTTTCTATCTCAAATCCCATATCTCAAATCTCACATCCAGCTCCTTAATTAAATAATTCAGTTTAAGCCCCTGTAGTCCATTAAAAATCATTAACTTTATCCGCAAATTATCGAAATATTATACTTTAAAATGAGTGCAGACATAAACAAACTTGAACAAATCGCTTCACAAGTAAGAAGAGACATCGTTCGTATGGTACATGCATGTCAATCAGGTCACCCAGGGGGTTCTTTGGGCTGTACTGATTATTTCGTTGCATTGTATTTTCATGCGATGAAGCATGATCCATCATTTAACATGGATGGTATTGGGGAAGATATATTCTTCTTATCAAACGGTCACATTTCACCTGTTTTCTACAGTACATTGGCAAGAGCTGGATATTTTCCAGTGAGCGAATTGTCAACTTTCAGAAAGATTGACTCACGTCTTCAAGGCCACCCTACTACACATGAGCACCTTCCAGGTATCCGTGTAGCATCAGGATCTTTAGGACAAGGATTATCGGTTGCTTTAGGCGCAGCGCAAGCTAAAAAGTTGAACAAAGACAACAATTTAGTTTACGTATTAATGGGTGACGGTGAATTGCAAGAAGGACAAGTTTGGGAAGCAGCGATGTATGCCCCTCACAATAAAGTAGACAATATTATTGCTGCTGTTGACTACAACCGTGCACAAATCGATGGCTCTACTGACCAAGTACTTTCATTAGGTAACCTACGTGCTAAGTGGGAAGCTTTCGGATGGGATGTTCTAGAGGTGGACAATGGTAACAACATGGCAGCAGTAATTGCTGGCTTGGACGAGGCTAAATCTCGTACTGGCAAAGGAAAACCAGTTATTATCCTATTGCACACAGAAATGGGCTCAGGTGTAGATTTCATGATGGGATCTCACAAATGGCATGGTGTTGCTCCAAATGATGAGCAATTAGAATCAGCTTTAAACCAAATCCCTAGAACCATAGGTGATTATTAATATTCTTTAGACGTTAGTTTTTGTAATGAAAAAATATACATACACAGAATCAAAAGATACACGTTCAGGTTTCGGAGCCGGTTTATTAGAAGCTGGTCAACAAAATGAGAACGTAGTAGCCTTATGTGCTGACTTAATCGGTTCATTAAAAATGAACGACTTTATAAAAGCATTCCCTGAGCGTTTCTTCCAAATCGGTATTGCGGAAGCAAACATGATGGGTATCGCTGCGGGTCTTACTATCGGTGGTAAAATTCCTTTCACTGGTACATTCGCAAACTTCTCTACTGGCCGTGTTTACGACCAAATCCGTCAATCCATTGCTTATTCAGGTAAGAATGTAAAAATCTGTGCTTCACACGCAGGTTTGACCCTTGGAGAAGATGGCGCTACTCACCAAATCCTTGAAGATATCGGTTTGATGAAAATGTTGCCAGGCATGACAGTTATTAACCCTTGCGACTTCAACCAAACAAAAGCAGCTACTATTGCGTTAGTAGACCATGAAGGTCCTGCATATTTGCGTTTTGGCCGCCCTGTAGTTCCGAACTTCACTCCTGCTGATCAAAAATTCGAAATTGGCAAGGCAATCATGTTGAATGAAGGAACTGATGTTACTATCATCGCTACAGGTCACTTAGTATGGGAAGCAATCCAAGCAGGTGAGGAATTAGAAAAATTAGGTATCAATGCCGAAATCATCAATATCCACACCATTAAACCTTTGGATGAAGAAGCTGTACTTAAATCGGTTACAAAAACAGGATGTGTAGTTACTGCTGAAGAACATAACCGCTTAGGTGGTCTTGGTGACAGTGTGGCTCAATTATTGGCTAAGAAATTACCAACTCCGCAAGAATACGTGGCAGTGGACGATAGCTTCGGTGAATCGGGTACTCCAGCACAATTGATGGAGAAATACGGTCTAAATGCTGCAAATATTGTAAATGCAGTACGTAAAGTAATTACAAGAAAATAACAATCAACTATCTATGGAAGATTCCCTGATAATAGCAAAGTTTGCGGATGAGAAAACTCGTGAAGAGGCTTTCCGTTTACTGCTAAAAAAATATCAGCAAAAGATTTATTGGCATGTCAGAAGAATGGTCATTGACCACGACGATGCTGATGATGTTGTACAAGATATATTTATCAAAGTATGGCGTAATCTTGAGAAATTCAGGGAAGATTCTCAGTTGTATACTTGGTTATATCGCATTGCAACCAATGAGTGTATCACCTTCTTGAACAAGAAAAAACAAAAGCAGAGTGTTTCATTAGATGATGAAAACTCTGCTTATTTATCTGATTCCTTGGCAGACGGTGCTTATTTCAATGGTGACAAAGCGCAAATGAAATTACAACAGGCATTATTAACCTTGCCTGACAAGCAACGCTTGGTATTCAACATGAAATATTTTGAAGATATGAAGTATGAAGAAATATCAGAAGTGTTGGGAACAAGTGTAGGAGCATTAAAAGCTTCATACCATTTAGCAGTTAAAAAAATAGAGAACTTTTTTGCCTCAAACGATTAAACCTTTTGACGCAAAACCTATCTATTATGGTACTATGAAAGAAAATAACACATATTACGAAAACTTAGGAGACAATCAACTACCTAACTCGTTGCGTGTCAACCCTTTCATTGTACCTGAAAATTACTTTGAAAAGCTAGCCGAAAGAAGTTTATTCTTTGCTAAATTGGATCAAATTTCAGACACAGGAAAAATAGGATTGAGCACACCAAAAGGATTCTTCGAACAACAAGAATCTCAATTGTTAGGTCAGATTAAGATCGAGCAATTCAAGGATGCCGAAACATTCTCCGTACCTGATCAATATTTTGATCAAATGAGCGACCAAATTCTTGCCCAAGTGAAAATCGATGGGATTAAAGAATTGGAAAATGAAGAAGTTCCTACGGGTTACTTTGATGACTTAACTGCTCGAATTCTGAATAGAATTGAAGAAGAAGAGTTAACACTGGAAATTGCAGAACCAGGATTTACAGTTCCAGAAGGATATTTTGAACAAGCCGATGATCAAATCATGGCTTCAATTTATACCGAAGAATTGAAAACTCAGGTTCAGACTGAAGGATTTGAAGTCCCTGCGGGATATTTCGACCAAATGTCTGCTGCAATCCTTGACAAAGTTCAGGACAAGAAGGTTATACAATTGCCTTCACGTGATGAGTCTAAAACTTCAGATTCTAGGAAGAAAGGGAAAGTCTATGCTTGGTTAACTTCAGCAGCAGCAGCTTGTGTGGCAGCTGTAATCGGAGTATCTGTGTACAATGCAGATAATAACCAACCCATGGAAGCGGAACAGTTGTCGTTGAATGAAATTCCTGAAGAAGAAATCATCAACTACCTGTCAAACTACAGCGATGCTTCGGATCTAGAGTACTATGCAGAGTACATCTATCAACCAGAAGAATCTAAAGGCGTAGGGTCGGGAATTGATAAAGACGTTTTAGAAGATTACTTAAATTATACCTTATAATGATTCGTTTAAAACATATTATTTCAACGCTTTTTTTGATTTGGATAGCTTGTTTTGTTGCGAATGGACAGTCTCGCCAAGAAAGGTTTGAACAAATTGAGAACCAAAAAACGGCATATATTACCAAACAACTGAGACTGACTCCTACTGAAGCGCAAAAGTTCTTTCCATTATACAATCAGTATACGAAAGAAATTAGAAGTGTCAAATCAAAAAAATCAAGAGGCAATCAAATTGATCGCACAAGAGGTAATTCGTTCAGACCAGGAAACGATGCAATCGAATTCGACGCTCAAGAAGTAGATATCAAGAAAAAATACAGAGCCAAGTTCGCAGATGTTGTAGGCCAGTCCCGAGCATCACAATTCTTCTCTGTAGAACAAGAATTTATAGAACTGCTATATAAAGAACTTAATAGCAGAAGACAACATTAAAGAAAGAAGCTCAAATATTAGAGCTTCTTTTTTTTATCCCTATCTTTGCCCAATCATGATTAGCAATAGAGAACTTTTCCTAAAAAACACTGCTCAGACTTCCAACTCACCACGATTATTAGAAATTGAACGCGCCGAAGGCGTTTATCTATATGGTCCAAACGGTGAGAAATACATGGACTTGGTTTCAGGTTTTAATGTAAGCAACATTGGGCATAGACATCCAAAGGTTTTAGAAGCCATTCAAGATCAATTGAATCGTTTTATGCATGTCACGGTTTATGGAGAATTTGTTCAGGCTCCACAAGTCCAGCTGGCAACAGAATTATTGGAAGTACTTCCAAATTCATTTCAATCTGTATATTTCACCAATTCCGGAGCTGAAGCTGTGGAAGGTTCGATGAAAATTGCTAAAAAATATACAGGCAGACGTCAGATAATTGCAGCAAAACATGCCTATCATGGTAGTACCCAAGGTGCACTTAGCTTAATTGGCAATGATGAATATAGAGCAGCCTATGCTCCCCTACTTCCAGAGATATCATTTATTGAGTTCAACAATATCGATGACCTAGCCAATATTACCGAGAATACCGCAGCAGTAATAGTTGAAGCGGTTCAAGGTGAAGCAGGTGTAAGAGTTCCTTCAAAGGAATATATGCAAGCTTTAAGGCAAAAATGTACTGAAACAGGGACTCTTTTAATTTTCGACGAAATTCAAACTGGATTCGGTAGAACAGGAAAACTATTTGCCTTCGAACACTTCGAAATTATTCCAGACATTTTGATGCTAGCAAAAGGAATCGGCGGTGGAATGCCTCTCGGAGCTTTTGTCGCACCAAAAGAAATCATGGATGTTATAAAAGATAACCCTATGCTTGGACACATCACGACTTTCGGTGGACATCCCGTAAGTTGTGCTGCAGCAAGAGCCTCCCTAAAAGTTATTCAAGAAGAGAGCCTAGTTCAAGATGTTGAAAGAAAAGCAAACTTGTTCAGGTCTGAATTGAATATCCCTCAAATCAAAGAAATCCGTGGATTGGGACTTATGATGTGCTTACAGCTGGAAAACTTTGACCAAGTATATCAGGTCAGCAATTATTGTGCAAACCAAGGATTAATCATCGATTGGTATTTACATTGTGAAACAGCCTTACGAATAGCACCACCATTGACAATTTCTGATCAGCAGATCATTGAATCTTGTAAAATAATTAAGGCAGGAATTGCCAAATTCTGTTAGAATAATTAAATTGCTTATACAATATCAACCTATATAAGCAAAAATGGATAATAGAAGAGATTTTTTAAAGAAGAGCTTGTTGACACTTGGAGCAGCTGGCTTAGGAACATCATTGGCTAGTGCCATTGACTTTTCAACAGGTGCAAAAGCCAAATTAAGCATCAACAAAGGGGATGTCATTTTATTTCAAGGTGATTCCATAACCGATGCTGGCCGAAACAAGCAAAATTTAAAACCTAATGATGGGAATGCCTTCGGCAATGGATATGCCTTTATGGCAGCGAGCACTCTTCTTAACAAATATGCAGATAAAGACATTAAAGTATATAACAGAGGGATTAGCGGCAACCGCGTTCCAGACCTGATCAATCGTTGGCAAGAGGATGCCCTAGATATTAAACCTAATATCTTGAGCATTATGATCGGAGTTAATGATTTTTGGAGAACAATGGATAGCGGTGCTAAAAACACACCCGCCGAATATAAAGCCCAATATAAACAATTATTGGACTCAACAAAATCAGCATTGCCAAATGTAAAATTGATTATCATCGAACCATTTGGAGTGAAAAATGTAAAACATGTAACTGATGCTTGGTACCCTGAATTCCCAAAATATCAAAATGTCGCAAAAGAGATAGCCCAAGAATATGGCGCGATCTTCCTTCCATACCAACAAATTTTTGATCAAGGATTGAAAAGAAATAGCGACGGTGGTTATTGGACAACCGATGGTGTACATACAACCATGGCTGGAGCAAATCTGATGGCTGAGGCATGGTTGAACCTGATTAAATAATATACGAAGAGAGCATCATAAAATATAAATCTTAAATAAAGAAAAACAGGTTGGAACATAATCCAACCTGTTTTTCTTTATCAACATATTTTAGACGAAAGCAATGTTTAGACAACCCTTACCAACAATCCTTTCAGATATTCTCCTTCGGGAAAAGATGCTCTTACGGGATGATCTTCAGGCTGGCAATACTGGTAGATAAATTGTATTTCTTTACCAGCATCCAATGCCGCCCAGGCAATAACCTGTTTAAAGGTTTCAATATCCATAGCACCAGAACATGAAAAAGTAGCCAACAAGCCCCCACTGTTCAATAGCATTAAGCCACGTCTATTCAAATCCTTGTAAGCCCGAGAAGCTTTTTCAAGAGCTGCCCTTGATGGCGCATATTTTGGAGGGTCCAAAACAATAAGGTCAAATTTCTCTCCTTGTTCCCCTAATTCACGCAGGTATTTGTTAACATCTGATTGAACAGCAACATGGTTTTTACTGTCGAACCCATTGATTTTTATATTATTGTTTAATGTTTCAATGGCCAATGCAGAGCTGTCAACTGAGGTTACAGAACTTGCTCCCTCGCGAAATGCATTTAAAGTAAATCCTCCTGAATAGCTAAAGCAATCCAACACTTTTTTGCCCTTTACATATTTTGCAGTGATAGCGCGGTTCTCACGTTGATCACAGTAGAAACCAGATTTCTGTCCTTCAACGATATTGACTTGATAATGAATTCCATTTTCAATAATATCGACGAATTCTGGAGGTACATCTCCAAATAATTTCCCATTGGTATCGGGAAGCCCTTCATATTCTCTCGATTTCAGGTCGCTGCGCTCATATATTCCTTTGGGTTCAAGCAATTGAGCCAATTCGTCTATGATGATATCCTTGACCCGCTCAATACCAGCAGAGTGGATTTGGACTGAGATATAATCTGCATATTTATCAGCTATTAATCCAGGAAGGAAATCTGCCTCCGCAAAGATTAACCGCACTGTATTGTTTTGGTCGGTCAATAGACTTAAACGATTATTTACAGCCTTCTTGACACGATTCCGCCACCATTGCTCGTCAATCTCATTTCGAGGATCCCATTCCAATAAACGGACTGCCACCCTGGAATTTCCATTGTACATACCATAGGCAATAAACTCATCTTCTATATTGTAAACAGAAACGATATCTCCATTTTGTGGTTTGCCAAGAGCCTTTGAAATAGCTCCAGAAAAAACCCATGGGTGTAATTGCCAAGCGGCTTTATCCTTTCCTTTGTTCAGGATTATTTTATTCATGAATGCAAAAATAAATAGAATTGGAAGAAAATATTTAATCCGCAAATAAAAAAGGCAGAATAAAATTTATTCCGCCTTCCTTTTCTACTTAGATTAATAGAGGATTGGTTTAATTGTTTCTTATTAAATAGTCCTTGAAAGCAGTGTAATCCACTTCCAGGTCTTCAGCTAGTTTCGGCTTGCCATGTAGGTTTTCTGCTCCAACAGGCAATTTTACTTGTTTGTAAACATCAGAATCTATTGCCTCAGGGAATTTGCATGGATGCGCAGTCGAAAGAAAAACAGAAGCGTACTCACCTGGATGTTCCTTTCGATAAGCCTCAGATGCTAGATAAGCTATGGCTGTATGTGGGCAAGCAACATATTTGTATTTATTAAATAATTCGTCCATACCCACTTTTGTTTCTTCATCCTTATAAGTATATGAGCTGACCATACCTTTCAATTCTTCAAAATTATTTTCAAATAAATCCTGAATACGAACCCAATTACTAGGATTCCCAACATCCATAGCATTTGCTAAAGTTTGTATCGAAGCTTTTGGTTCATAAGCTCCTGAATTCAAAAACCGCGGAACAGTATCATTAACATTCGTTCCTGCAACAAAATGAGAAACAGGCAAGCCCATTTTATAAGCTAATAGGCCAGCCCCAATATTTCCAAAATTTCCACTCGGAACTGTAAAAACAACCTCATTCAATCCTTGGGATTTTAATTGAGCGTAAGCCCAGAAATAGTAGAATGTTTGAGGGATTAATCTCGCAATATTAATTGAGTTAGCTGAAGTCAATCTCAGTTTCTGGTTAAGCTCAGGATCATTGAACGCTTGCTTGACTAATGCCTGGCAATCATCAAAGGTTCCATCAACTTCCAATGCCCTTATATTTTGTCCATTCGTTGTCAACTGCTCTTCTTGCACCTTTGATACTTTTCCTTTTGGATACAATATGGTTACACGAGTACCCTCTACTCCAAGAAACCCCAATGCTACGGCTCCCCCGGTATCACCAGAGGTAGCCACCAACACATCTAATAATTGGTCACCTTTATTGGAAAAATAACCCATTACTCGGCTCATAAATCGTGCTCCAAAATCTTTGAAGGCATAAGAAGGACCATGAAACAATTCCAAGACTGCCGTTTCCGAATTTAAAAAAACCAATGGAGCATCAAAATTAATCGCTTCATTGATAATCTTCTTGAGGTCATCCGCAGGAATATCCTTGCCTATGATGGCATTGGCAATTTGAAAAGCAATCTCCTGAAAAGAATATTGTTGAATGTTTTTTATAAAATAAGGATCCAATTGAGGAATCGCCTCGGGCATATATAACCCTTTATCCTGAGGCAATGAGTTGAATACAGCCTCTTGAAAGGAAACTCTTAAGTCTTTATTGTTAGTACTGTAAAATTGCATTTTGTTAGGTTTAGATTAAGATAAAACTTTTGGGCCTTCTGCATTAACCGCAGAAACAAATTGTAAACTCTCGATGCCATTTGCGGTCAAGTGTTCTTGAATCCGGTCGACTGCTAGTTGGGCTGCTTCAAAACCTTTACTAATAGCAACGACAGAAGGTCCTGAGCCTGATATACCAAAGCTCAAAACACCTGAATCCATCGCAATTCGTTTCATTTCATAGAATTCCGGGATAAGGATAGCGCGAGTTGGTTCAATCAGTACATCATGCATGCTTCTGCTGATCAACTCATAATCATTGCGGTACAAGCCAGATACAAGGCCAGCAATGTTTCCCCATTGAACTACTGCATCCTTTAGGGAGACCTTTTCCTTGATCAATTGTCTGGCATCTCTCGTTGGCACATCAACCTGTGGAAACACTATCCCAGCAACCAATTGGTCAGGTACAGGCAAATTTATTATATCCAATGGTTGGGAACCACGGATCAATGTTATCCCCCCCATTAGGGCAGGAGCAACATTGTCTGCATGACCATGTCCACAAGCAAGTCTTTCACCTTCAACACAGAATGGCATTAATTCATCCTTTGTTAATGGATTACCTAGTAAGGTATTGATGGCAAATAAGCCAGCTACGGTACTTGCAGAACTCGACCCCAAACCACTTCCAATGGGCATATGCTTTGTTAATTCTATCTCAACTCCAATTTCAGTTTCTAGACCAAGATGGGCCAAGAGCATCATTACACAAGCACTTACTGTATTTTTATCCGGATCTAGAGGCAAACGGCCATCATCTCCTTTTATTGAACGGATCCTTACACCAGGATTACCAACCCTTTGCATATACACCTCGTCGCCAGGCTTGTCAACGGCAAAACCAAGAATATCAAATCCACAGATCATATTAGCTACGGTTGCTGGGGCAAATACCCTAACTTCATCTAGCCAGTGATCTTGATTTATTTTGCTTTGCTTATTTAATACTTGTTCAGGATTTGACATTTTTTCTTTATTTATATTTGAATTAAGCGCCTACGTTTACTAAATCTGCAAATACGCCAGCAGCGGTAACTTCAGCGCCTGCACCAGGTCCTTTCACAACTAATGGACGTTCCTTATAACGCTCCGTTGTGAAGGAGATAATATTATCACTTCCAGATAGCGCATAGAATGGATGACTTTCATCAACCATTTGAAGGCTGATAGATACTTTCCCATTTTCAAGAGATCCAATATATCGAATTACTTTCCCTTGCTCCTCCGCCTCTCTCTTTAGATTGTTGAAATAATCATCTGCTTTCAAAAGTTCTGCGTAGAATTCATCTACAGAATTTGCTTGCAAACAACTCTCAGGCAAAATATTCCCCAATTCTACGTCTGAAGATTCAATAGGATAACCCGCATCCCTTCCAAGAATCAACATCTTGCGCATAAAATCTATTCCTCCCAAATCATCTCTAGGATCGGGCTCAGTAAAACCAAGTTCCTGAGCCTTCTTCACTACATCATAGAAAGAAGCATCTCCTTTAAAGTTATTAAAGATATAAGAGATTGTACCTGAAAGAATGGCCTCAATCTTCAATAATCTATCGCCGCTCATCATCAGGTCTTTTAATACCCTCACAATTGGCAAGCCTGCACCGACATTCGTTTCATAAAAGAAATCCACGCCATGCTTGCGAGCAGTCTCGTGTAACAATTTATATTGGGAATATTCACCAGAATTGGCAATCTTATTACAAGTCACTATGGAAATATTAGACTGAAAAATATTTTCATAATAGGTTGAAGGCAATTTGCTGGCTGTATTATCTATGAACACACAATTCGGAAGATTCATCTCCTGCATTTTGGAAATAAAGGTCGCTAAATCGGCAACTTCGCCATCATTTTCCAATTCTTCTTTCCAGCTGTTCAGGTCAATTCCATCCTCATTGAAATACATCCTGCGCGAATTAGAAATCCCAACGACTTTGATTTCGATATCATTCTGCTCTTCCAGAAAGTCATGCTGTTTATTTAGCTGACTAAATAATGTTGACCCTATATTACCAGTTCCTATATTGAACACATGAAGAGTTTTCTTCAACTCAGCAAAAAAGGCATCATGCACAGCATTGAGGGCTTTTGATAAATCCTCCTTGTTGATGATAACAGATATATTGAATTCTGAAGATCCTTGCGCAATAGCTCGAACATTGATACCATTCCGACCTAAGGCATGGAATAGTTTTCCAGACATACCTGGAGTACGTTTCATGTTCTCCCCAACAATCGCCAAGATAGATAGGTCTCCTTCAACTACTGGCATGGACAATTTATTCGCCAATAATTCAAGCTCAAACTCATTTTGAATCAACTCAACAGCCTTTTGAGAATCATTTGGATTTACCGCAAATGTAATACTGTGTTCAGAGGACGATTGGGTAATTAGAATGACATTGATCTGCTCTCGGGCAAGTAGCGTGAAGAGCCTTCCGCTGAAACCTGATTTACCAACCATTCCAGAACCAGTCAGATTGATCACAGATACTTCTGAGATTGAAGATATACCTTTGATTGGATAAGCTGATTTACCACTCTCAAATTGAATAACCGTTCCTGGAAATTTCGGCTGAAAAGTATTGCGGATAACAATAGGGATTTTTTTCATGAAAGCTGGAACCATGGTCGGTGGGTAAATGACTTTTGCTCCGAAATATGAAAGCTCCATAGCTTCAGTATATGAAAGCAAAGGTAAAGAAAAAGCCTTTTTCACGATTCTAGGATCAGCAGTAAGCATTCCATTTACATCTGTCCAAATTTCAATCGCTGTAGCATTTAATACAGAACCAAAAATAGCAGCCGTATAATCAGAGCCTCCACGACCAAGAGTGGTAATACGTCCTTTCTCGTTAGAACCAATAAATCCTGTTACAAAGAGGAGTTTATCAGCATGTGTTTGAGAGAGTGCTTGAATAAGCTGATTAGTCAATGGTTCATTCAGGTGGGCATTCCCAAAATTTGAATCTGTCTTTATATAATATGACGCATTGATATACTCTGATTCGGGGATTTCTTGTTCCATTATTTTTGAAACAAGGTAATTGCTACAACGCTCACCATAGGAAATAATAAGGTCTTTACTTTGGTTGCTGAGTTCCTTTAGTGCTGTTACCCCCTGCAGAAGATCTTCAAGTTCATTGATTAACAATTTAAGTCTTGTAAGAACAGGGTTTTGAAATTTCACAGCAATCAATTTCTTGACTACTTCGAAATGTTTTTCTTCCATTAACTTGAGGTCCTCAGCGAAAGGTTTGCCTTCTGCAGCATCTTCAGCCATTTTTGTCAATAGGTTGGTGATTCCAGACATGGCTGACAGAACGACTAAAGGCTTTTCACCAGCATCATAAGATTCTTTGACGATGGATAGAACTGCTTTGATACTTTCTACGGAACCTACGGATGTTCCGCCAAATTTTAAAATTTTCATGTGCTTTAAAGCTGTTTATTTACTGTTAGTTTTGTTTTTTCAAAATAAAAAAGCCCTCCTCGTAAGAGGAAGGCTTCTAATATCTGTACTATTTACTATACAATAGAGTCACTTCCTCCTGGTTTCTGCCCCGGTGGTAATGATAATTGTAATAATAATAGATGAGTTTAACATTAAATTTGATTTTGATTTCTCAAATATATTATAAAATTTCATATATCTGATAAGTTTTATTAAAAAATTATTAAAAAACATAAAAAAGAGAGATACCAGGCGATAGAGCCTATTTTCGGGGATTTTTTTTCAAAAATGTAGATGATTATCGATTTTGGTTAAATGTTAAAAGTGTTAAAACTTTGTTAAATTTATGAAGGATTGTTTTGAATTCTATACAGTATGTATTAGATTTGCTTCAGCTCGTTTGAAAAATTACAGTAAAATGAAGGATTTCAGGGAGCATATGGTTGTATAAATTTAGCGAATTAATGAAAACAAAGAAACTAGTGGCAGTGATGCTATTCATAGGCTTATGTCTATTCTCGCAGGCTCAAACCAGCCAAAAATCCTCAGACCCTGATAACCTAGCAAAAGAGTACTTCTCCCAAATCATGGGCGTTGCCTCAAACGCTACTACAAACACTAAACTTTATCAATTTGTATACGAATGGTTAGGAACTCCTTACCGTTTAGGTGGTGATTCTAAAAGAGGTATTGACTGTTCTAAATTCTCTTTAGCAGTTTACGAAAATGTATTTAATACTACTATTGGCTACAATAGTCGCAATCAATATTCCAATGTAACTCCTATCCGTAAGAATGATTTACAACCTGGAGACTTAGTATTCTTCAAAATCAGAAGCAGAAGCATTACACATGTTGGTGTTTATTTAGGTGACGATAAATTCGCACATGCATCATCTAGCAAAGGTGTTATGGTTAGCAATTTAAATGAAGCATACTGGAAAAGATATTATTATAATGGTGGACGCCCTAAAGTGGATGAATCAGAACGTATCATGACGGCAGATGCAAACCCAACTAATAAATCCAATCTACACTAGATCGATCAAAAAATATTAAATATAAAATAAAGTCCGAGAGTCATACTTTCGGACTTTATTTTTTAAATTTTTGCTAAATTTACCCCTATTAAAATAGCTACAATGTCATCTAAGAAAACACTTATATTAAATAAGGAGCAAATTTTACAGAAGTCCAAAAGAATCGCATATCAAATCATCGAAGACAACTTTGATGAACCAACTATTGTGTTGGTAGGTTTGGCAGACAGAGGATATGTTTTTGCCGAAAGATTACAGAAAATATTAAAGGAGATAGCTCCAGACAAAACATTTGAATTGATCAAAGTAACAGTTCAAAAAACTAAGCGCAATCTGGAAGCCACAACAGACGTACCAGTAGAGTCTGCGAAGAACAAGGTGGTAATATTAATAGATGATGTTTTAAACAGCGGAAGGACCCTGGCATACGGACTTGGAGTTTTCCTTGATGTGCCGTTGAAAAGAATGCGGACAGCTGTCCTAATAGACCGTAGCCACCATCAATTCCCTGTATTTAGCGATTATTATGGTTTGAAGCTTTCAACTATCCTAAAAGAACATGTTGAGGTAGTATTAGAAGAATACGACAAAAAAGAAGATGCGGCATATTTATCATAGCCGCATCTTTTTTTTATTCTATTTGTTTAGGCAAAAACCTCACTAACTTTTCCCTTTATAAATCTTAAGTTTCTGACCAATCTTAAGATGTGAACCTCTAATATTATTATCAGATTTTATCTTCGTAACAGTAGCTCCTCGATGTTTATTTGCAATGTCTGATAAAGTATCCCCTTTTCTGACTACATAGATTACAAAGGTTGGGCTATTCTTTTTTGCAGTTGATTTCGATACCGCAGCCACCTTCTTAGTAAACTCTTTATATTCCTTATCCTCTTTAACCTCTACTGCAGCAATAGCTTGTTGTATAGCCTCATCTTGAGGGCTATTTAAAGCAGCATAGATCAACGAATCGCTCATAGATGCATTGACTGGAATTACTAATCGTCTTTGCTTCTCTGGGCTTGCGA
The DNA here is from genome assembly GCF_002734235.1 of Sphingobacterium sp. 1.A.5. Classification (NCBI taxonomy): domain Bacteria; kingdom Pseudomonadati; phylum Bacteroidota; class Sphingobacteriia; order Sphingobacteriales; family Sphingobacteriaceae; genus Sphingobacterium; species Sphingobacterium sp. 1.A.5. Next base: position 135,700 of record NZ_PEBA01000002.1, on the reverse strand, counting down.
TTACAACATCACGCTTGTATCCAGGATTTAGTTGCCTAAGGACATCTGGAGAGCAAGTTAATGCCGACGCAACCTTAGTTAAATTTACAGATTTGTCAAGCATTAAAACCTTATGTTCAGATTGAAGATCATTAACCTGTGGAGTTAATCCATATAATTCAGCATGATTTAGCACATAAGTCATAGCAATGAATTTAGGAATGTAATTCTGGGTCTCTTTTGGTAAATAAGGGGACAATTGCCAATAGTTTGGACTTCTCAAGCCCGAACGGATTATTGCTCTTCTCACACAGCCTCTACCGCAGTTATAGGAAGCTAAAGCCAACAGCCAATCGTTGAACTCGTCATAAGCATCCTTCAGGTAAGTTGAAACAGCATAAGTAGTCGAATACACATCCTTTCGTTCATCAAAGTTTGAATCCATCGTCATGTTGTATCCTTTGGCTGTACCATAGATAAACTGCCATGGTCCTACTGCGCCGGATGTAGAAACAGTATGCGGATTCAAAGAAGATTCGATTACTGAAAGATACCTAACCTCTTCAGGGATACCCTGCTCGGCAAAAATCTGATTATATATAGGAAAATAATACTCACTCAGACCAAGTAATTTTTCCATATAAGGCTTATAATTTCTGGAAATATATTTATCCAGGTAAGCTTTAACGCGATGATTGTACTCTAAAGGAACAGTTTTTTGAATTCTAAGGATTCTTTGAGCAATATTAACGTCCTCATCACTGAATACGATGGAACCACCACTTACTTGTTTGATGGAGTCGAGCATGGAAAATGTCTTCTCCTTATCTTTCTCAATCTGATCAATTATGGAAGCCTGAAATGTCTCGGCATAAATTGATGGCTCTAAGTTTTGTTCCTGTGCGTCGCTGATCTTAAAGGCACACAAGCCTATTGTAACTAGGAAACTAATTTTTTTGTTCATGAGTATTGTTAGGTACGATTAAACTATCTGTGTTAGTTCTTCGCTTATCGTTGGCAATTTGTGCCAAATATAATGGTTAGTTATAAAAAAAAAGTTTCACCAGACATAACAGTATATCTAGTGAAACTTTTAAAAATCTTTAATGACCTGTATTAACGTTGGTTGTTAACTGTATCATTATTAGTTGTTGTATTTGTATTGCTTTCCGCATTTTGATCATCTTTTTGGCCTTCTTTGAATTCTTTCACGCCACGACCCAAACCACGCATCAATTCAGGAATTTTTTTACCCCCAAATAACAACAACGCCAATACCACAATTATAATAATCTCATTGGTACCGATAAATAATAATCCTGATGTATACATATTCTACTTATTTACTAATTCGTTTCAGTTGGTATATCTAACAAATATATAGATAAATTATTTAAAAACCATGTAACTATCTTGCTATCCAGATCGATGGATTCATAGATGTTGTACCACGGTATACACTTAAATCAATGTATGAATAACCCACTTCTGGATCTGAATCTGCCGCACCGATAACGGTTCCTGTCGAGATCTTCTGACCCTTTCTAACTGATACCGATTTCAAGTTAGAATAAGCAGTAAGGTACTCACCGTGCTGAACAACTACAGCATATGAACCAATATTGATAACCTGCAGTACAGTACCCTCAAATACGGTTTTTACAGGCGCTCCATCCGAAGTACGAATCCTGATATAATCATAGAAATCACGAACCCCACGCTCAACCGTAACACTACCATAATTACGGACAATATTACCCTGTCCTACTGGCCATGGAAGCCTACCTCTGTTGGACGAAAATCCTGCTGACAACTTAGTCGCTTCTGGCGAGTTGTTCAACACCGAAGAACCTGTTTTCTTTTCAATTTTCTTCTCAGCCTCTGTAACAGTAGTACCTGTTTTCTTAGCCTCAGCTTCAGCAAGTCTTCTTCTACGTTCTTCTTCTGCCCTTCGTGCAGCTTCTACTTCTCGAGCAATAGCTGACTTGATAGCAGCATCCAAACGTTTCTTCTCTTGTTGCTTCTTCGTCAACTGACCACGGAAAGTACGTTCTTCCCTTGCCAATTGATTCAACTCCTGCGAGTGAGCAGCCTTATCCTTAGCAATCGTATTACGTTCAGCTTCCTGTTCTTTTAACAATGACTGCTGTGTCTTCTTATCTCTTTCCAATTGAGCAATCTTCAACTCAATCTGCTTTTTAGTACCTTCGATTTCAGCAACCTTGATTTTACGTGCATCTGTAAACTGCTGTAAATATTTAACACGTTTAAATGCCTGATTAAAATCCTTCGAAGCAAAAATAAACATCATCTTGTTGTACGAGTTCTTATTCCTAAATGCGAAAAGGATCATTTTCTCATAATCCTGTCTCATCTTTTCGAGCTCCGCTTTCAGCTTGTCAACAATAGCGTGATTTGATGAAATATTTTTATTGATGATACGCAATTCAGAATTGATTGTACTGATTTTATTCTCCCTCAGATCCAATTGCTTGCTCAAAGCAGCAACCTCCTGTTGGGATAAAATCTTTTCTTGAGTCTTTGCGCTTAATATTTTTTGAAGTTCAGCAATCTCCCTATCTATTCTTTCTCTTTGTTTCTTTAATTCCAAACTACTCTGACCATAGCTTAGGCCAACAAAAAGTAAAAGGGAAAATATACTGAGTACAATCTTTTTAAAATCCATGAACTGCTAAATTCTTTATATCTAGTTTTTGTAGAATTTCCAAAAATAAGGATATAGTTAATACGAAAATAAAAAAAACACAATTTCTTTAATTTCGATCTCTCCTAATTAATTGATTGCCTTATATCTCGAAGGGATATTAAATGGCATTTCAACTGTTTTGTTAAATTCTGACTTGTTATATAGCATATCAGAAGACACTTTCGCGCCACTTCCTTCAATGTTTAACGTGAATCTTTGCGGAAAATTATGTCCATCAATAACTGCAAAATCACTGTAATGTGCTTCTAATTTATTGGTCTTTCCAAGCTCCATTAAATTAAATGCAAATGGCCTGTTGCTTTTATTGACACCATAATGAAAGGTTAACCCTTCCTTCACCCCTATTACTTGAACATCATCCTCACTTGTCGCAATTTGTAATTGGTCCGTACGCAACATTTCAGTTGATATATTTCCAATTAAAATATCCTCAAGCATTTTAAAAGTAATACCTGGGTTGGTATATTTATAAATGTAGGAAAATGGTTTCGCCACATATTCACTCTGCAATCTATTCATGATTTTTACACTGTCTGGAGTGATCAAAACTCGAGCAGCCTCAATCCCCAATAATGCAGTAACTGAAATCCAGATCGCCTTACTCCGTTCCATCCTGATGTTCAAAGTCACGTTTTGGGTTTCTTCACCAAATTGAACCTTAGCTTTTGCCCTCCCTGAAAAGGTAATAAAATTTAAGTTATTCAATTCATAGGTACTCAATAGATCCTTACCCTTTGCTGCTATGCCGGAATCATCTTTTTTCACTGCTGCCTTTTTACTTGCACATGAATATGTCAAGACCAAAACAGCAAGCACCAAGCTTAGTTTACTCAATATATTTTTTCTCACTTATTTTCTTTTTTAATTTCTCTTTATCAATAGAACTTCCATCTGCCAAGGTCAATGCCTTTTCCCACTGCTTCACGGCTTCTTTATTCTTACCAACTTTAGAAAGGATATCTCCATAATGTTCAAACAAAACCCCTGACGGTTCAGAATTTTTGATTGCTTTTTCTATCCAAGGGAGTGCCTCTTGATACTTCCCTTGTTGAAACAATACCCAGGCATATGTGTCTTGGAAGGTGCCGGAGCTAGGCTCAAGCTCATTAGAACGTCTGGAATATTCAGCCGCTTTTTCAAGGTCCTTTTTCTGTAACGCTAGGTAATAAGCTGCATTATTCAATACGGTAACATTATTACTGTCCAATTTGATGGCCTCGTCATAAGCAACTTCTGATGCCGATTCCATTTTAATCTCATGGTATAGATCACCCAATCCACCATATACCATCGATTTCACAAAATCGTTCTCATTCGCACTTTGGTCCAATGCTCGCTCAAGATATAACCTAGCATTATCGGTATCCTTTTTCATCATATAGGCAACACCTACAAAATAAGTAATGATAACATTGTTAGGATTGTTCCTCAGAGCTTCATTGCCGTCCACAATAGCTTCATCCAATTGATTGGCAGCCAACTCAACATTAATCAACTTACGCCATGCTTCAACATGTTGAGGATTCATCGTTACCGTAGTCAGGTATAATGACTTCGCCTGATCCAATTCACCGCGCATCCATAAAATGTCCCCTTTAAACATATGGCTATCCGGCATACGAGGATGTTTTAAAACTAGAACATTTGCCAGATCCTGTAATTGGTCCTTGCTGAAATCCTTGTTATTGTTCACCAAGCTCATCATGACGCGATGCTTATCAATAAAATTGACAGTATTCGACTGAAATGATTTCTTTATGTTTTCAAATGCTTGTGGACTTTTCTTTAATGCCATATTAGCATCCGCCATATCCATATACAGTAGATCATCCTTCGTCGTTACCAAACCTTCTTCCAAGACATCCAGTGCCTCTTTCGGTTTGTTTTGATCCATCATGATATAGCTTAAGGTACTATAGACTTGTCGAATTGGTGATTTCTTCTTGCGCCAAGTCTGCAATAGATCGTTTGCTTCTTTTGTACGGTCGAGGTCCATTAAAATTTCCGCCTTCAATACATCTAAAGTATCAGTTTCACCAAACTTGGCTTTAGTTTCGTCGTAGGTTTTTAATGCATCTTCAGATTTTTTACCTGCATGCTGCATCATTATTTTTTCACGGTAAACCTGTGGATTGTCGGGTTGGGTTTTTATAAAATCATCCAACAGCTGAACAGCAGAATCAAAATCACCCTTACTTTTATACAGTTCAAGGAGGTGATTATTATACAGAATGTTTTCCGGGGCGATCTTTACAGCCTCTTCAGCAGCAGGTAGAGCGACTTCAAAATTTCTTGCTTGAGCATATAATAAAGATTTAGCATAGTATACCTCAGCGCCTTTGGGATATCTTTCAAGTGTTTCTTCGATACTTTGTAAGGCATTTGCCAAATCGCCACTCTTCAGTTTTGACTCTATCGAAGCTAATTTTTCCTTATATCCCTTATCATCTTTCAATTCTTGCGCAAACAACACCTGTCCCGCCATCAACATTACCCCCAACACGAGAGGTTTGCACCATTGTGATTTTCTCATCTAAATCTCTTTAATTTTCTCCTATTATCTTGCCTATTGCACAGTCTAAGGCAATTCAAGGTAACAAATTAATTTTAAGAGCACAAAAATGCAGAAAAGTTTAAAGGATAAAGTTTAATAAATGTTAAATAAGAGATCCAAACGGAAAAGTTCCATACCCTCCTATAACACCGGCTTAACAAGATTATCAGCTAGGCTATACGAAGGTAAAATTTTGAACTTGGAGCTCATTGGAAATGAAAGAATTAGGTTTGTTAGGAAAACTTGCTTTAAAAAATAAAATTGGCTTTGATAATTGAATTAAATTATTGTACCTTTGCAGACCTCTTTGTAGTGATTACAAAAGGATTTAAAACATTATTAATTAATTAAATAAAAGCAAGTGAATACGTTAAGTTACAAAACTGTCTCTGCTAACAAGAACACCGTTAACAAAGAATGGATCGTTGTTGACGCTGAAGGCGAGATTTTGGGGCGCTTGGCAAGCGAAATCGCGAAAGTGATTCGTGGAAAACACAAGCCTTCATTCACCCCACACGTAGACTGTGGAGATAACGTGATTGTTATCAATGCAGACAAAGTTAGATTGACTGGAAACAAATTGGGCGACAAAGTTTATGTTCGCTACACAGGCTACCCAGGTGGTCAGCGTTTCGTTTCTCCAAAAGAGTTAATGGCAAAACACCCAGAGCGCATCATCGAGAAAGCTGTTCGCGGGATGTTACCTAAAAACCGTCTAGGACGTCAATTATTTAAAAACCTTTATGTTTATGCAGGTACAGAGCACAAACATGAAGCGCAGAATCCAAAACCAGTTAAATTTTAAGGAGAACGACTATGTCAACAACTAACACTTCAGGAAGAAGAAAAACTGCTGTTGCCCGCATCTACTTAACTGCTGGCAATGGAAATATTACCGTTAATGGTAAAGATTACAAGGAATATTTTCCTACATTACCTTTGCAATACATCGTTACTCAATCTTTATTGGTAGCTGATTCTCTTGCAAATTTTGACATCAACGTTAACGTTCAGGGTGGTGGGGTTAAAGGTCAAGCTGAAGCAGTTCGCCTAGCGATCGCTAAAGCTTTAGTAGAGCTTAACCCAGAAGTAAAACCTGCTTTGCGTGCTAAAGGATTAATGACGCGTGATGACCGTATGGTTGAGCGTAAAAAACCAGGACGTCGTAAAGCTCGTAGAAGATTCCAATTCAGTAAACGTTAATATAAGGAGGATCAAAAAATGGCAAGAACAACATATCAAGAATTATTGGATGCAGGTGTTCACTTTGGTCACCTTACTCGTAAGTGGGATCCGAAAATGGCTAAGTACATTTTCATGGAACGCAATGGTATCCACATTATCGACTTGAACAAGACTCTTACAAAATTAGAAGAGGCTGCTTCAGCGATCAAACAAATCGTAAAATCAGGTCGTAAAGTATTATTTGTAGCTACTAAAAAACAAGCTAAAGAAATCGTAGCAGAACAAGCGAAAGCAGTTAATATGCCTTTCGTAACAGAACGTTGGTTAGGTGGTATGCTTACTAACTTCGCAACTGTGCGTAAATCAATCAAAAAAATGTCAAACATCGATAAAATGCAAAAAGATGGCACTTACGATGTATTGTCTAAAAAAGAAAAATTGATGATTCAACGTGAGCGTATTAAGTTAGAAAACCTTCTAGGAGGTATCGCTGACTTAAACCGTTTGCCAGCTGCATTGTTCATTATCGACGTGAAAAAAGAACACATTGCAGTTGCTGAGGCGATGAAATTAAACATCCCTACTTTTGCAATGGTAGATACGAACTCTGACCCTACGAACATCGATTTCCCAATCCCAGCAAATGATGACGCTACTAAATCAATCAGCTTAATCGCTAGCGTAATTGGTAAAGCAATCATCGAAGGATTAGAAGAACGCAAACGCGATAAAGAAGAGGACGCGGAAAAAGAAGCTGCTGCTGCTAAAGCTGCAGTAGATAATGGTGAAGCTACTGAAGCTGCTCCAGGAAAACGCACTCGTAAAGCGAAAGACGTAGAATAATATTATTCTATTATATAAGCCGGATAGACTAGTGTTGGTTTCTGGAAGATCTGCTTCCTTTTACCGCAACTGTCTACCCGGTTTTTTGCTAAAAAGCAAAACCTATTGAACAAATAAAAAGTTAACATTCTCTTGTTATTAAAACAAAGAATCCTTAACACATCAATTGTAATTTTAACAAAAAATATACTATGTCAGTACAAATTTCTGCATCAGATGTAAACAAATTGCGTCAACAAACTGGCGCTGGTATGATGGACTGTAAAAAAGCATTAGTGGAAGCTAATGGTGATTTCGAAGCTGCTGTTGACTACCTACGTAAAAAAGGTGCTAAAGTTGCTGCTAGCCGTCAAGACCGCGACTCAAACGAAGGAGTAATCATTGCTAAAGCTTCTGCGGATGGCAAATCAGGTATCGTAGTAGAAGTAAACTGTGAAACTGACTTCGTAGCTAAAAACGCTGACTTCGTAGCATTTGCTGAATCAGTAGCTGACGCTGCATTGGCAAACAGCCCTGCTTCTCTTGAAGACTTAAAAGCATTAGAAATCGGTGGTACTAAAATCGCTGACTTATTAATCGAACAAACTGGTAAAATCGGCGAGAAAATCGACGTTTCTAAATTCGAAGCTGTTGCTGCTGATAAAGTGGTTGCATATATCCACGGTAACTACCGCCTAGGTGTATTAGTTGGCCTTTCTGCGGATGCTGAAGGAGCTGAAGAAGCTGGTAAAGACGTAGCTATGCAAATCGCTGCAATGAACCCAGTAGCTATCGATAAAGATGGTGTGGACTCTAAAACTATCGAACGCGAATTAGAAATCGCTAAAGAACAAATCCGTGCTGAAGGTAAACCTGAAGAAATGGTTGAAAAAATCGCTGCAGGTAAATTGAACAAATTCTACAAAGAAAGCACTTTGTTGAACCAAGAATTCGTAAAAGATTCTTCTAAAACTATCGCTCAATTCTTAGACTCAGTTGCTAAAGGATTAACAGTGACAGCTTTCAAACGTGTTCAATTAGGAGCATAAGCATATTAAAACAAAATAAGAATCCCATCCCATAAAGGATGGGATTTTTTTTGCCCCAAACAATAAGATCAACTTCTTTGTCTTTCCATTATAAGATATCAATATATGGGATTTGTCAAATCTCATATCCCATATCTCACTACTATTCCTTAAATTGTTTGCAGATTAAACCACATATGAGAATTAAGCAAATTAATAACAACTCCATCAATCAGATCATGTTGATACTGATCATCATCTTGATCTGTATCCTTATTTTCAAGAATCTATACTATTATCTTCCAGGCTTTTTAGGTGCAATTACGCTTTATGTTCTCTATAGAAATAGCTATTTCAAATTGACAGAAAAAAGAAGATGGAACAAACCCCTTACCAGTCTGCTCTTTATATTGATTTCCATAGTTTTTATTGTACTTCCTATTTGGGCATTGGTAGATTACCTTGTTCCCCAAATAACAAGTTTCTTAAACAATACAGATAAAATAGTCTCACAATTTAATATGTTGAAGGAATATATGGTAGATAAGCCTTTCCTCAAAGATATAGATATGTCAGACCAAGCTTTGTTGTCTACGCTACAAGGATTTACCAAATACGTGCCTACAGTCCTAAATTCCGTTGCTGAGGTAATGGTCAATATACTTGTAACTTTATTTGTTCTCTACTTTATGCAGGTTTATGGAAGACAGATGGAAGGATATATAGCCAGAGGTATTCCATTCTCACCAAAAAGTAAACAGGAACTTTGGAAGGAGTTTGATTCCATGGTTAGGTCAAATGCAATTGGAATTCCAATCCTAGGTTTCTTCCAGGGCTTAGTGGCAGTAGTAGGTTATTGGATATTTGGAGTAGAAAATTTTATCCTTCTTGGAATGTTGACCGGTATAGCTTCAATCGTGCCCGTGTTGGGAACCATGACCATATATGTTCCGTTGGGGGTAATAACCCTGGCTGGCGGAGAAACTGGTAATGGTATCGGAATATTATTGTATGGATTGTTATTAATCGGAAGTATAGATAATATTCTGAGATTCACGATCCTTAAAACATTGGGAAATGTTCCTCCATTGATTACGGTCTTCGGTGTACTATTGGGCCTGAAAATGTTCGGGATGTTGGGCCTAATATTTGGACCATTGATCCTTTCCTCAGTTGGCGTTTTAATAAAAGTATATTCAAATGAATATGGAAAGGGCGATTCCATAATCCTCAGCAGTGAATTCCCAGAAAAAAGAGAATAACTTTTATCAAAGATTTGTAACCTTTCTTATCATCTTTCCCATTAAAGTCATAATCAGTATTTTGTATGACTTTAGTCACACTTTGACTTTAGTATTCTTCGTATCTTATGTTAAAACTTAATACAAGGTATAAAATGAAACAACTAAACGACAAAGTGGCTATTGTAACTGGAGGAGCTTCAGGAATTGGAAAGGCTATCGTTGAACTTTTTGTAAAAGAAGGCGCAAAGGTAGTTGTAGCAGATTTGAATGAAAAACTTGGCAACGAGCTTATCAATAGCCTTGGAGATGCAGATGTAATCTTTATCAAAGCAGATGCATCCTCAGCAGAAGACAACAAGAAAATTGTTGACGCAGCTATTGAAAATTTCGGAGCATTACATATTGCTGTCAACAATGCTGGAATTGGCGGTGAAGCAAATCCAGTTGCTGATCTTTCTATCGAGGGATGGAAAAAAGTAATTGACATCAACTTAAATGGTGTGTTCTACGGGATGCATTACCAAATCCCTGAAATTGAAAAAGTGGGTGGCAGTATTATCAATATGGCTTCAATCTTGGGAGCTGTCGGATTTGCTCAATCTTCAGCTTATGTAGCAGCAAAACACGGCGTTGTTGGATTGACAAAATCTGCAGGTTGGGAATATGCAACTAAAGGTGTACGTATAAATGCGATCGGCCCGGGATTTATATCAACCCCATTGGTTGATGATAACTTAGATGCTGATACCCTAAAATACCTCGAAACACAACATGCTTTCCAAAGATTAGGAAAACCAGAAGAAGTAGCTGAGTTAACACTTTGGTTGGCATCAGATAAAGCCTCATTTGTCACAGGATCTTATTACCCTGTAGACGGTGGTTATTTAGCAAAATAAATTCCCTAATATTTAGTTTATTCTGAGAGGCATTTGATTTTTTCAGATGCCTTTCTATTTTGCAGTTTCGTAACTTAGCAAGAATCGGATTTTAATTTCTGCCAAGAGTAAGGAAATTTGAATATGGAAAAGACACAAAAAGAATTGAATTACGAAAGAATTGCAAAAGCAATTCAATATATCCAGGATCATTTCCAAGAAAAACCTAGCTTGGAAGAAATCGCTGAACATGTTCACTTAAGTCCATTTCATTTTCAAAGATTGTTCACTGATTGGGCAGGAACAAGTCCAAAGAAATTCTTGCAGTACACGCAAGTCAATTATGCCAAGAAACTTCTGAAAGAAGAACAAAAGACTTTATTTGAAACGCATCTGTTGACAGGCGTGGGCAGCACCAGCAGGTTGCACGATATGTTTGTACAGATTGAAGGGATGACACCTGCCGAATTCAAACAGGCTGGTGAAGGACTGACCATATCCTATAGTTTTCAAGAAACCCCTTTTGGAATCTGTTTAGTAGGATCTACCGAAAAAGGGATTTGCTATATGGCATTTGTAGACAATCAAGCAGCAGGACGAAAAGAACTGAAAGAAAATTTTGAAAATGCTGAATTTATAGAGAATGAATTACCTATTCATCTCGAAGCGATCAAAATCTTCAACCCAGAAGATCAATCCTTAAATAAGATAAAATTGCATCTGAAGGGCACAGCCTTCCAATTAAAGGTATGGCAAGCGCTGCTTCAGATTCCTCTAGGTAAGGTCAGCAGCTATAAAGATATTGCCATTGCGATCGATCAACCCTCCGCTTCTAGAGCAGTGGGAACTGCTATAGGACAGAATCCAATTGCCTTCTTGATACCATGCCACAGAGTAATTCAAACAACAGGACAAACAGGTGGATACCGTTGGAAACCAATCCGTAAAACCGTTATTTTAGGTTGGGAATTCGCACACAAAGACAAAGACATCACACATGAAGCTATTTAATACGGCAGAACCTTCAAAAAACCTAATACCTCAGGATGGGATTGTAAATTATTACGGTGTAATCTGTGATAATCCCAAATATTATTATGACCAACTTCTAAATGGAATAGAATGGAAAAATGATCAAGCCATTATCTTTGGGAAACATATCGAAACTAAACGCAAAGTCGCTTGGTATGGTGACAAACGATTTGAATACAGCTATTCCAATATCCAAAAAGTCGCCCTCCCCTGGACAAATGAACTGTTGGAGCTGAAATCCCTCGTAGAAAAAGAATCTGGAGAAACATTCAACTCCTGCCTATTGAACTTATACCATGATGGATCTGAGGGAATGGCCTGGCATAGCGATGGTGAAAAAGATCTGAAAAAACATGGTGCCATCGCCTCACTGACTTTTGGGGCAGAACGTAAATTCTCATTTAAACACAAAACCACCAAAGAAAAAATTGATATAATATTGGAAAATGGAAGCTTATTGGTGATGAAAGGAAGTACTCAAGACCACTGGCTACATAGACTCCCTCCAACTAAAGTCGCGTATGGCCCAAGGATAAACCTAACTTTCAGAACCATAGAAAATGCTTAAAAGCGAAATTTTTATGCTATTACAAAAAAAAGCTATATTTGCATAAATCTTAATACAAAACAAAATATATGTAATACCAGAAATTCTTTCAGAAAAACAATTCAAAAAGGCTGTTACAGCTTTTAATGGTTTTATCCCAAAAAGAAAGAATTTATGATTATTATACAGAACGCAACATATATTCATCCCAACAAGGACATATTATTTCAGGAAATCAACTTGACTATAGCAGATCAAGAGAAAATTGCTTTGATAGGCAACAACGGTTCTGGAAAGTCTACTCTTTTAAAAGTTATAGCAGGTCAGTTACAGCTTAACAATGGCACTGTCAGCTGTGATTCCATACCCTATTATATTCCACAATTGCTCGATGAATATAAAGATCTGACCATCGCAGCAGCATTAGGTATTGAAGAAAAATTAAGAGCCTTCAAGGAGATTCTATTAGGAAATATGACTGAACATAATCTCGATCTCCTAAATGATGATTGGAGCATTGAAGATCGTTGTCAAAATGCACTTTCAGAATGGAAATTGACAGATATTTCTCTTGACCATAAAATCGGGGAACTGAGTGGTGGCCAGAAAACAAAGGTATTTTTAGCCTGTATTACCATTCAGGAACCTCAAATAATTTTAATGGATGAACCCAGCAACCATCTAGACCACGAATCTCGGGAATTGCTCTATCAATTTATCAAAGATTGTCGGAAGACCCTTTTAGTCGTTAGCCATGACCGGACTTTGCTTAACCTAATTCCTGAAATCGCTGAAATGACCAAACAAGGCATCGTGAAATATGGTGGGAATTACGAATTCTTTGCCGAACAAAAAGAACAGGCCATGAATGCATTGGACCATGACGTCAAATCTAAAGAAAAGGAACTTCGCAAAGCTCGGGAAAAGGAAAAAGAAGCCTTGGAAAGGCAGAATAAACTCAATGCCAGAGGAAAGAAAAAACAAGAAAAAGCTGGAATACCTAAGATATTGATGGGCGGATTGAAAAACAAAGCAGAAGGGAGTAGTGGAAAACTGAAAACTGTACATGAAGAGAAAATATCTGGAATCAGAATGACCCTCCAGGATCTTAGAACCAATTTGCCCGAAATTGACCAAATGAAATTTGGTTTTGAAGAATCTAGCTTACATATTGGCAAAACTCTAGCTGAAGCAAAAGAGGTCAACTTGAAAATTAACGGAAGAAATTTATGGCACCAAAATCTAAATTTCAAGATCAAATCGGGAGATAGAATTGCATTAAAAGGAACCAATGGATCTGGAAAGACAAGTTTAATAAATTTAATCATTGGAAATAGACAACCCACTTCCGGAGAAATCTCTCAAGCAAACTTCAATTACGTATATGTTGACCAAGACTATTCCTTGATCAAAACGGAAATGAAAGTTTACGATATGGCACAATCTTTCAACCATTCAGGACTCCAGGAACATGAAATAAAAATTAGGTTGAATAGGTTTTTGTTCTCCAAGGATACTTGGGACAAAAGTTGTCTGTTTCTTAGTGGTGGCGAAAGAATGAGGCTATTGTTATGCTGTTTAAATATTCAAAGCCAAGCCCCTGACATGATAATTTTAGATGAACCTACCAACAATATCGATATTCAAAACATTCAGATCTTGACCGCAGCAATTCAATCTTATCATGGCTGTCTTATCGTTGTTTCACATGATCAATATTTCATGAATGAAATAAATATTCAGGAAACAATACAGCTTGGTTAATAATAGACAATAGACATAAGACAATAGACATTAGAAACTGAACACCGCCATGGTTGGTGTCCCCACCAACCATCACTTTCGTTAAAACCAACCCCATCGGAGGCATGTTTGTTAAATTCTCTGCTATAATAGTGTCAGCCCGATGGGATTATACTATTTTCTTATCCAAGGTGGTGACTGCGGCACGGCTAGCCAACCCCAGAGGGGTGTAACTATTATAGAATGAATTTAGCACCCCAATGTAACCCTGTAGGGGTGCAACTATTATAGAAAAAAACAAGGCCATTGGCATATTTTCAGTGGCAGGTGTGGACAACTGCCACGGCGAGATAGCCCCATCGGGGTGAAATGCCAGAGGCATGAAATATTTCTTAAATGCCATCGGCATGGAATATCTATAGAAACGAAAATCGCATCAAACACCAACGCCGTAGGTGTGGCATGATTGTTAAATTCCCTGCTATAATAGTGTCATCCCGATGGGGTTATACTATTTTCTTATGCAAGGTGGTGACACTGTGGCACGGCGAGCCAACCCCAGAGGGGTGCAACTATTATAGAAATGATTATATAACCGCCATGCAACCCTGTAGGGGTGTCACTATAAATTTCTGTATTAAAAATCCATTACCTATTCTCCTTAACCAATTTCTACAGATTATTTAAACATAAATTTTATTTCTCCGTAAGAAAATAGTAAATTTCACCCGTATTAAGAAACAGATTTATCGATTTGATAAAAACTTGATCAAAACACAAACAAATATTAACACATAAGTGTTTGATTATAACAGAGTTTAACTTAAATTTGATTAATCAAAGCTCATTTAACCTTTTAACAATTATTAAAAAGTCCTCAATTAGAACCAAAGCATGAAAGATAAATTGCTATTCTTACTGTTCATTGCCTTTCTCATAGGTTGTAAAGAGGAGGACATGTCTCTAGTTGATGGAGGGTTAAATCAAGCTATCCTGGAGAAACATATCTGGAAAAATGAAATATTGATAGATGAAGTTTTTACAGATAATACAACTCCCGAACGTTATTCTAGATTTACTACTTTAAGTTTCACTGGTACTCAATATTCACATTCAATACAAGACTCTATAAAAGAGAACTTCTTAAATAATTCAAATGTTGATCCAACATCAGGAAGATTAAGAGAATTCTGGGGAGATTATACCATTGACCCAGTAGACTCAACATTGATCCTGTCCTATAGAGTTAATGAGAAAATTCAGTCTGCAATGAATATACCTTCCGATTCACTGGTAATATCTACAAAATATAAAATCCTCAAACTTTCCGAAAATGAACTAACCGTTCAGATGAGGAATGACTCAACCTCTTATATTTATAATACACCGATGACCTTTAAACCGGTCAAGTAAATTCATCAGAAATTTAAAATAATTATAATAACAAAAAGGAAAGACAATTTAATTGCCTTTCCTTTTCCAATTTATGTGAATTAATTAAAACGCGTAGCGAAGTCCCAATTGAATCTGGAATGGATTTCCATTTAAATTCGAA
Organism: Sphingobacterium sp. 1.A.5; assembly: GCF_002734235.1. Taxonomy (NCBI): domain Bacteria; kingdom Pseudomonadati; phylum Bacteroidota; class Sphingobacteriia; order Sphingobacteriales; family Sphingobacteriaceae; genus Sphingobacterium; species Sphingobacterium sp. 1.A.5. Next base: position 120,408 of record NZ_PEBA01000002.1, on the reverse strand, counting down.
ACTCCAGTTTTTGAAGTAATTTTATAATTATACTCTTGTTTAGCAGCATCAAAACTGTTGATTGTATATAGATTCTGCTTACCTAAATTATGCCCAACACCCCATTCTTTGTTCAATAGGTTTGCCACATTGAAAATATCTATAGAAGCTTCAATACCATGAGTTTTATAGAATTTGAATTCTTTGGCCAAGTGTAAATCAAATACTCCATAAAACCCATTTACACCACCATTTCTTTCCGCCACTCTTCCAATATTGCTATTGATATAATCCTTAATACTCTGTTCAGCATCTGGATCTTCCAGAATTTCGGTAATGCCTTTTCTAATATTTTCTGGCGTAGATGGATTATTAGGATCGAAAATAAATGCCAAATCATTTGAATTTACAAAATCCCCATTCACGTTGCCATCAACAGCCAATGAATACCTTGTTCCAGCAACTCCACTAAATCGTAATCCCATAGATACACCCCAAATTGATGGCATCGTACCATAAAACACAACTTTATGACGGTACTGATTATCAGAATAGGTCATCGTACTCAAATTACGTGGGTCATCCTTTACCATTAAAGATAAGGTTGCCGAGTTAGCCACATTCCCATTGTAGGAAGTATTGTCCCTTGAATCGTTCCAAGTATATGACATCGTTACCTGACCGTCTTTATAGTAACGGTAAGTACCATCAATAACGACTGTATAGGTATTGTTCTTACCCTCTGAATTCATTTCCAAAACTCGACCAATAGCCTTTGTTTTTCTTCCATTAACCCAGTTTGCAGCTCCATTTTTCTCATTAATAGTGTTTGCAGGTACAAAAACACCCCTATCTCCTTCATTCTTTAATCTGAAATATGGGTCATCCACCATGTTACGATCTACGTACATATAATTATTTCTTGCCCAAGTACCAAATGCGGTAATACCAACACGTAACGATGGTGTAAAGAAGTGATTTAGGGAAAGGTTCGCTTTATATACGGTAGGTACCTTTACATCTTTATTGTTCATATTGATTGTCACCAATTTCTCCACTCCAGGTTGGTTTAACAAGTCTTTCCCAGGCGCAGTATTGGGATCTTGTCTATACCCAGCAAAATTTGGCTTAGGCATCAATCGAGGGTCAATAATATCAACTCCAGCAATACGGGTTCCATCAAACAACATGTTGTTCAACATGGAATAAGGATTCAATGAGGAACCAAAAATCCCTCCACCAAAACGGATGATATTTTTTCTTTCTTCGTTCACATCCCATGTAAACTGAATCCTTGGTTGAATTTGGAATGTATTGATTCCATTATCTGTAGAAAGGCCTAACTCATCATAGACAGTTTGATTAAAATTTGCCTTTTTTAGGTACTGTGTGTTGTCCAATCTAAGACCAGCGACCACATCTAATCCTCTGGTAATTTTAGCCTCCATCTGACCATATAATCCTACTGCAAGGTTATTGACTTGTGTATTTTCTTTATCTGTAATATATACATCTCTGGCATAACGGTAAGGCGTCAGGTTATCAAAGTTTTCCATACCGGTGAAATAAAATCTACCGTTCATCTCGCTTCCATAACGGAAATCCATGTTTGTGTACATGATATCTGCCCCGAAGATGTATTTTATTTTTTCTGTATTATAATACAAGTTGTTCACAGCCTGCACCATATTTCCATGGAACCACTCAGGGGAAAAACGTTGACCACCAATTTGAATGCTTCTGCTATAATTGTTCGTGCCATCCGTCGAAGTTACCTTTTCTACAATAGCTCTTGGAATACTTTGATCCTGCCCAATACCTTTTACATTATGTAAAGCGTCGGAGCTTTCATAAAAGTGCTGAACCTTAAAATCATTGGTCAATCTTGGACTGATCGATGTTCTCAAGGATGCCATTAAACTATTATTGATATACTTCCTGTTCATATGGGATTCGTAGGCATTTATATTAGAATTGTCACCTTCTTGCTGATTATCCTTATCATAAACAAAGTTATTCCTTATGGTTAATAGATTTTTATCGTTCAATTGCCAGTCTATCCGGGCAAACGCGGCATCTGTAATTTTCTTTTTATCGAATGCACCAAATAATTGACTAGGATCAGTTCCATACTTCTGTTCAGCGATCGCAGAAAATTTGTCCAACGTTTCTTGAGTTACCTTATACCTGGCAATATCCTCAGCATTTTGAATATCCGCAATATACAATGGCCTTGTATCAGTTTGATGATCCCAAGCAACAAAGAAATGTGCTTTATCTTTGATAATCGGCCCCCCAAGAGAGAAACCATATTGGTAGGTAGAAAATTCTTGCTGCCTTGGAGTACCATTCAGATTATACTGACTAGATAACCAGTCCGTCCTACCGAATGTGAAAGCACTTCCTGTTAAGGTATTTGTACCAGATTTTGTGACGGTTGTAACACTTCCACCACCACTGCGACCATAAGTAACATCATAGTCATTGGTCACAACTTTAAATTCTCGAATAGCTTCCATAGAAATAGAATACGCACCACCACTGTTTCCTCCAGCTACAGTACTTCTGGAGTTCATACCATCAACAGTAAAGTTTGTAGATGAAGCTCGCTGACCAGCTAAGTTAGACCCTGTACTAATTGGAGACAGGTCTATCAATGAGGAGAAATTCCGACCATTAACTGGCATTTTCTTCAGCTCATTGGCAGTAATCGCCGTTGAGGACCCTAATGACCTAATCTTATTCTGCAATCCTTGACCTTGGATGACTACTTCGTCAATGTTGTTTGATTCGTTGGTCAATTCCAAGTTGACGGTGATCTCATCACCATAATTTAATTTATAATCTGTTTGTTTCTGTTCATGATAACCTAGGTGGTTGGCAGTAACAGTGTAAGGACCGCCAAGAGGCAGTTGTTGAAAGGTAAAAATTCCATTTTGATTGGTTACGGTTTTCTGACTAAAACCAGTGGATTCATTTCGCACTGTAATTGTTGTCCCATTTAGTGCTCCATCTGAATCAGTGATTCTCCCCGTAATGGTAGCCTCAGTACTTTGAGAGAAACCTGCAATTGGTAAACAAAATAGAAGTAATAGACAGAAAATAGTCTGGAAACTCAAATTTTTCAGCATAGTGTAGTTTTTCGTTTAGTTGATTAGCGATACGTAATTTTTGGTATCGTTTAATTTGGTCACGAAAGTATTGCTGAGATGTTTTGAAAACGTTACCTTGACATTAATTAATGTTTAAATTTTATTGAATTATCATTTTTAATATTACCTTTTCTTAAGAAAAAACGTGTAAAACTATTTCAAAAACAAGGATTTATAATGTTAATAAATACTTAATTTAAGGAAATAAAAAATCAAGGATTAAACATAAAAAATTGTAAAAAGCGACAATTGATTGTAACTTGATTGAGAATCCGTTCCAATTGCCATCAATAGATAAGTTGTTGGTTTGCCAATTCTTTTCAATTAAATTATATTTGATTCAAATCAGAAATTCCATGAGATTCGAAATCAAACCAACTGAAGAAGATTATCTAGCCTTTCAATTATTTGCAGCTTCACAGTCAGAAAGGATACAAAAAAGAATTAGAAATTCTAAATGGCTCATAAGTGGATTCTTTTTAATGTTTGCTCTTTTCTATTACTTCGACGGAGAAAATATATTCTTAACGATCTATTTTATTGCCTTCAGTTTAGCTTGTATTGTGTTTTACAAACGATATGCGCTTTGGATTTATAAAAGACATTATAAAAAACATGGACAAGAGGTTTATTCAAAGAAGTTCGATCAACCCGCAATTGTAGAATTTACCGAAAAAGCATTACACACAAGTGACTTCACTGGTGAAGGAAAATATTATTATAGTCAATTAATTTCTGCTCCTGAAACAGATAATCATTTTTTTATTACCCAAACTTCTGGTATTGGAATAATAATCCCTAAAAGAGATTTAAAAAATATTGATGAATTTCGGGATGAAATTCTATCTCACGGAATCCCAATTGAGTATTTTAAGGGATGGAAATGGTAAGAGCATGAATAAAAAAGGGCCTGCATCAAAGATTTGATGCAAGGCCCATCACCAATAACTAAACTTATCTATTTACCCAATTTATGGATTCAATAATTCATAAACCCTTACAAAATCCACTTGATAAACTGCTGGGAAGGCGGTATCATCAATACCTTTTAAACCGCCCCAATTGCCACCAACAGCCAAGTTCAGCAACCAATGAAACCTTTTGTCAAAAGGCCATACCCCACTGCCCTTGCCTTCATTAGGAAAATGTAGGATCTGCTCCCCATCAACAAAACCTCGAATGTATTCTGGCGTCCAGTCAACACGATATTCGTGAAATTCAGTGGTCGCATTTTGAATCTTCTTGATGGCTTCTTTTTGGGTGCCCTTAATATGATTGTAATCATTTGTATGCATCGTGATATGCACGACATCAGGTTCATAACCTACATGTTCTAAAATGTCGATCTCCCCAGAAGCTGGCCAACCGCCATAAGCCCAGTCAGTTGGCAACATCCATGCTGCCGGCCAAGTTCCCCTCCCTTGAGGAACCTTTGCCCTAACCACAAATCTTCCATACAGGAAATCTCCTTTCCCCTTACTGATCAATCTCGTAGACGTATATTCTGAACCTTCATATTTTTCCTTCCGCGCAGTAATACTTAAAATCCCATCTGCGATATTGACATTCTCAGGTCGTGCATCAGTATAGTATTGCAATTCATTGTTCCCCCAACCACTGTCTCCGATTCCAACATCATAACCCCATCTCTCCGTATTTGGCAACCCATCAACATCAAACTCATCAAACCAAACTGGAGTTTCCGAAAACTTATATTCCTTTGGCTTTGGAGCAGTAGGTGGTTCCGGCACAATAATATTGTTCACATTAGATTTATCTGAACATGACAATAGCACAAGTATAGGTAAGATCCAAAAACTCATATTTCTTCTCATTTTTTATTAATTTATAAAATAAAATTGACAGCCAATTAAAATGAACGTAACGTTATTGTCCACCAAGCATCACCACCAATATTCACTCCGATCTTCATAATATCATAACCAGCACCATCTTTATTCTTAGTCATTTCTAAAATATCATATAGAACAAAATCATTTGCAGGACCAGTGGCAGTTTCGCCACCATTATGTGCTTTTTTCACACCGATATGTGCTCCTTTTCCAACTAATCTCAGTTGTCCCAATTTTTTGACCCCAGCACCTTCAGTTACTGAAAACTTAAAAGTCCCGGAATTCCACAAAGCTTGATCACCCGTCAGGTTGGAGGCAGGCTCGCATCCTGTAGTTTTGTTTCCTAGATATCCGTCCGCAAAGAAATCACCTTTGTTATCATATCCAAATGTGCCCTCTGCGTTAAAAGAAAAAGTAAATTCATCATTGAACTCGCAAGCTCTACCTGTTACTTCGCCTTCACCACTACTCCACCAATCACCATTATCAGCTCCAGGACCAACTTTAAATGCTCCTGCCTGCGGATTCAGTTTCCATTTCTTTTGCGTGCAACTGGCAATAAAACCAAGTGCTGTTTTATCATCACAGGCATTCGGGTCGCTTTGTTTTACGGTGATCGCCTTCGTCACACTTGCCATTCCACCCTGACCCACAACATCTAGTTTCACATCATAGTTGCCAGCAAAAATCAAAGAAACCTCTACAACATCTCCAGTCAACTTCTGGCCGCTGGACACGATCGTCCAACTAGGAATAGTTGGGGTACTCGTAATGTTTTTCAGTTGTATACGTCCTGGCGCTACTTCAACTGCTTCAAACTCTGGATTTGGCAATGCGCTCAAAGTAAGGTTATCACCCTCAGGTCGGCAGGCAATGATGACCAACGAAAAAAGCATAACCTTCCATAGGTTCTTATTTAATATTTTGTTATATATCGTTTTCATAATTCAGTCAATTATTTAGTACCCCCATACTCTTTATTCTGCTCCAACTGTGTATTATCCAGCTCTAACAATGGAATCGGCAATACTTCGTGCTTACCTGCCACAAAACCTTTGCTAGATAACGCTGCTGCTGCATCTCCCCAACGGACCAAGTCAAACCAACGATGACCTTCACCAGCTAATTCTAGCCTACGCTCCCTTTTTATATTTTCAAAGGTTGCCGCTACTGCGCCTAAACCTACTCGAGAACGAACAGCATTCAATAAAGCTGCAGCTCTAGCTGTATTTCCACTTCCACGAACCAAGGCCTCTGCTTCCAATAAATAAGTATCTGCAAGACGTATATCATATATATTCTGTGGGAAATTTAACTCAAAAGAACCTGCACCAGTCCATCGATTGGATTCTCGACCAGCATATTTCTCTAGGAAATAACCCGTATCCATATAACCTGGTGTATATGATGCCGAACCATTTGCTTGCAATTGATGCATATCTGCCACTGTATATGGATATCTAGGATCTCCTTTGATCAAGTCTACAAGACCATTCGTCAAAGGTAAAAATCCCCATCCTGCTACATAATCGGGTGCCCCCGCACCTGCTGCATATCCACGGGGCCCGATCATGATGTTTAAGATGTTACCCTCTGTACAGTCAATACAACCCCAATCCCCAACAGAGGTATTGGTGAATGAAATTTCCAGGATAGACTCCGAATTGAATTTATTGCTTACCTTAAACAGGTCTGCATAATTTGACAATAACTTATAACCATATTTGCTGGTTTGCCCTGGCTCACCATTAACTTCCTTAAACTGATCCGCCGCTTGCGCAAATTTTTCCTGTTGTAAATAAACCTTGCCCAATAATGCTCTAGCAGTACCCTGTGACGCTCTACCAGCTTCCGTACTTAAGTTTAGATTGATAGGCAAAACAGGAATCGCTTCCGTCAAATCTTTTTCCATGGCGTTATAAACCTCTTGTGGTGCCGCTTGCGTAGTCTGATAAATAGCGTCGCCAACCAAAGGAGATAAAATCAAAGGAATATTCCGGAAATAACGAATCAGGTCAAAATAAAAATAGGCTCTCAAGAACTTGGCTTCAGCAGTAAATCTAGCCTTCTCATCATCTCCCATTGGAATATCTGGCAACTTCTGAAGTAATACGTTTGCTCTCATGATTCCCATATACCCTCTTCGCCAAAGGTCTTCCTGAGGACCTACTGCCGGACTAACCGTATAGTTGGACCATGCTTGGATATTTGGTAAGTCTGATGACCCACCGCCACCAGCTGAATGATCATCCGATGCCGCTGATGCAGCCAATATTTTAGTAACATAACTTGAACTCTGGAATCCCACAACATCGTACACCGCAACAAGACCATTGTATGCCTCCTGGCGATTCCGGTAGTAATTCTCTTCTAAATCAGTACCCCTAGGTTTTAGTTCTAAAAAGCTATCCGAACAAGATTGACCAAGTGTCGAAAATGCGATAAGTACTAAGAATAATTTATTATATAATTTCATTACAATTCTAGATTAAAATGCAACATTAAGTCCGAACATATAAGACCTTGCTTGCGGATAGATACCGCGGTCTATACTCATGATTCCACCACCAATCTCTGGATCAAATCCCGTATATTTCGTGAACGTCATTAGGTTCTCAGCCATGGCATATAGCCTGATCTTTTGAAGGCCAATTCTATTTGACAAGCTTCTTGGAAGTGAATAACCAATCTGAACAGTTTTCAATCGAAAATAGCTGCCATCCTCCAAGTAGAATTCAGAAGGATTTGTGAAATTATTGTTCGCATCAGCATCTGTTAAGCGTGGAAAATCGTTCGAACTACCTTCACCTGTCCATCTTCCTAATGCACGAGTCGAATAATTCGCATTATTGATATCTAACCTGCGCAAACCTTGAAAAACCTTATTGCCAGCAACTCCTTGCCCAAAAATCAAAGCATCAAAATTATTCCATTCCAAGTTTACGGTAAATCCGAAGGTCCAATTCGGAGTTGGATCACCAATGAATGTTCTATCATTGGCATCAATGACCCCATTTTCATCCAAATCTGCCCACTTGAAATCACCCGGGCGAGCATTCGGCTGAATCAACCCTCCTTCCGAGTTCTTATACGCTTCAATTTCTGCTTGGTTTTGAAATATTCCCATCGTTCTAAATCCATAAAAAGAATTGAAAGGCTGCCCTACCATTGTACGCGTAATATTGTAGGTGGAAGCTTGAAATCCAGCTCCATTCAAGAAACTAACCCCAGCACCAATGTCTGTAACCTCATTCCTTAAATACGAAGCATTACCATTAACCGAGAAATTAACTGCACCTAATCTGTTTTTATAGCCAAGTTCTAATTCAACCCCTGTATTCTTCATATCTGCAACATTGGCCGCAGGGTTTCCAATTGCTCCAACATAACCAGGTATGCGTGGATTCTGAAGGATGCCAGTCGTTACTTTGTTAAACCAATCAAATGTCAACGTGAAATTCGTTAAAAAACTCATCTCCAGTCCAATATTGGCCTGGCTGGTCTGCTCCCATCTCAAATCCGGATTGGAAGGTGCATTGGGACTATTGCCCACCGTATAAATGTCTGTTAACCCAATCGTATAATTACGGCCACCCCCAATGGTTGATAAATAAGCAAAGTCGCCGATATTATCATTACCCACAACTCCATAACCACCACGAATTTTTAACATGCTGATATTGGGATTATCCATCAAGAAATCCTCCTTACTAACGACCCAACCCAATGAAAATGATGGAAAAACCCCGTATTTGTTGTTAGAACCAAAACGTGAAGATCCATCTCTCCTGATCAATCCTTCAACCAAGTATTTTTCTTTATAGTTATAATTCAACCTGGCGAAAAGGGAAGAAACAGTATGACCAACATTCTCATAACCTGAAGAATTCTTCTGATCTGCAGGAATAGTATAGTTCAATGATGCATCATCAAAATTATTAACAGGAATATCAAAATAAGTCACATTTATTCCTCTGGCACGATTGTCATAATATGCACCCTGTCCAATTAAAGCCATGAAATTATGATCCTGCAAGCTATATTGATAAGAGATTGTATTTTCCAAGTTCCAATCAAAACCTCTATTTGTTCCACGTGTAAAATCATTTTGAGCTCTTTGCATTACAGCATTCAGGTAATATACCGGCGTGAAACTCTCATGCCCCCAAAATGATAATTTTGAACCTAGTGTCGAACGGATTTTCAAACCTTTGATAGGTTCAATTTCACCATATACATTACCAACAATATTATCAGACCATCCATAATTGCCCAATCTTGTTTGGATGTAAGCAAGAGGATTTGACATTTCTTGAGCAACATATTGAGAAATACCATATGGATTGCCGTTTGGATCACGTGGTACAGCTTGAGTTGAATATGGTAGACTAGGATTGTTGATAATCGTAGGATCTGTAATAATTAATGGAGTTGTAGGATCGAGGTTGATTGCTGAAGATAATGGTCCTCCAAACTCACTGTTTGTATTTCCCACACCTTGTCCCCTTTCATGCGAATAACCTAGGTTCTGACCAAATTTTAGCCATTTTGCAACCTTATGCTCCGAATTCAAACGGATATTATTTCTTTTATAATTGGATATTTCTGAAGCAACAATTCCTTCCTGTGTCAACAAACCAAATGATGTATAGAAAGTAGAAACCTCGTTACCACCACTGATACTTAATTCATGGTTTTGGCGGAATGCATTTCTGTTGAATATATGCTCCTGCCAATCAGTACCTTCTCCTAATGACGCAGGATCGCTAAAAGGTAATGCATTTCCTGCAGCAAGGGCAGCTTCATTTCTAAGTGTAGCATATTCCGTAGCATTCAACAAACTTAGTTTTCTTGCCGGTGCCGAACTTCCCAAAAATGTATTATAATTAATGCGGATAGCGCCTTGAGCACCTTTCTTTGTTGTTACTAAGATAACTCCCGCAGCAGCTCTAGCTCCATAAATTGCTTGTGAGGATGCATCCTTTAAAACCTCAATAGACTCGATATCTGATTGGTTTAAGTAACCTATACCACCAGCATCAACGACAACGCCATCTACGACCCACAAAGGATTATTATTTCCAAAGGTTGTAAATCCACGAATCCGAATGGTTGATGATGCTCCAGGTTCACCTGAATTAGATGCAATGGTCAATCCTGAAGCTCGACCTTGAAGTGATTGCTCCAAACGAGTTACCGGCATAGTTTCAAGATCGCTGCCCTTAACACTACTTATAGCCCCAGTTACCACACTCTTTTTCTGAGTACCATAACCTACGACTACAATTTCTTCCAGCTCATCCCAACCGTCTTGCAATTGAATATTGTACACACCAGATTGAGTAACCTCGATTTGTTGGGAGATCTTGCCTATCTGTGAAAATCTCACTACTGCACTTTCACCAGGAAATTCAAGGGCATATTGGCCGGTTGCATTGGTACTCGTTGCCTGCCTCTTTCCTTCAACGGTTACAGTTACCCCAGAGATGGTCTCCCCAGTGGTTGAAGACGTAACCTGCCCGCGGATTGATAAAGTCTGAGCCATCAAATCCGTCGCAGAAATACACATACAAATCAATAGAAATGCATGCAAAATTTTAAATCTCATAAATGGAAAATAATTAAACATGGTTATAAATTTGAAAAAACATCAAAGGCTTGGTTATGACCTGAGATGATATTTCAAAGTTATCTGAGAGAAAAACATGATGTACTTTTTAGCCCAAACAATCACCACTACAGAAGAGAAAAAATTGACTCATTCGAATATTTTACCATCCTACAAATACACTACATCAAGATGTTTAAACACTGATTATCAACGCAATAAAACCACTCATTCTGGATTTTAAGTTTTAGCGCATTTTTAAGGATTATTACAATATAATCGGTTTATAAATTGGACTTTTCTGGTTTAGCAAACTCCAAAAGATAATCGTAAAGATTAATTTCTGGATCAATCTTTAGTTTTTTCCGAAGCCTGTATCGACTTACTTCAACGGCTTTTGCTGTGACATGCATCAGTTGGGCGATTTCTTTGGAGGATAGATTCATCCTAATAAAAGCACATAACTGCAATTCCTTTTGAGTCAATTCAGGATGTTCTTTTTTCAGGCGAAGGAAGAAATTTTCATTGGCATGATTAAAATGGATATTAAATTTCTCCCAATCCTCATTCGCCTGTTCTGCAGAACGTATGATCCTTGTCAATTGCTTGAAATTAGTTTTGAGCTCATGATCTTTTAACCCCTCAATAGATTTATTGATGCCATCCTTGATCTTACCAAGTGCCTCGCCACGTTGAATAATATTCATCGTCAAATTAGCAAGTTCCTTATCCATATACCCTATTTCTGCCTCCAGGTTCTGGTTGCGTAACTTGATGACTTCTTTCTCCTTCTTCTCAATCTCTAGCTGCCGAACTTGTAACTCCTGTTGATGCAACCTCCTCAGTTTTTTTCGCTGCATCGCTAATATCCAAAATGGAAAGGATATAAAGAAAATAGCATATAACACAAACATCAAGGGATGCAAATACCATGGCGGAGAGATAGTAAAAGAAATAAACTCTTCAATAGACTCGTTCCCTACCCCATTCCGAGATTTAATCTTGAAGACATAATCCCCAGGCCTCAAATTCGTATATTCTTTTTCGCCTTTGTTGCTCCAAGAAGACCATTGAGTCTCTAAGCCCTCAAGCAAATAACTATATTCCACTTGCTCCTGCTGTTCATAATTTGTGGAACTGAATTCAAAATGTATGGTATTGAAGGCATAAGGTATTTTTCGTTCTTTAGACTCCTTATGACCATTTCCACCAAAAATAACCTGTTCTTCTTTGGCGCGATTGGAAGTTTTAATTAATCTTAGTAATACATTCGGCTTTACAGCTTTCTCGAGATAGTCTTTATAATTAAGTAAAATACCACCTTTTTGCCCATTGATAAACACGTTCTCTAGGTCATGAACATAAACAGATTCAAAACCACCCAAAATCTTCCCATTGAGCATAGGGAAATGATTCATAAAAAACTGTCTGTCTTTACTCGAATTTGAGTAATCCAATACACTCAAACGTTTATTGCTTACAAACCATATATTACCATATTTATCTTCTTTCATATATTGAATTGGCAATCCATGGAGGACAGACAAACTTGCAGATTTTACAAATTGATCGCTGCTATCATCATACTCATAAATAAAATTGGGATTGCAGACAACAACCTTATTCTTTATAAAAAACAAATAATTATGTAGAATAGACGACTCTGCTTCCGGAAATGTATACCTCTTTTCTTTGATTACATTCTTAAAATCTTTTGATAACCACAACTTGGATACTCCCCTATAAGGATGTGAAACCCATACAGCATTTGCATTATCATCATAATGAATAAATCGCAACGATTCATTCGACTTGTTAATATGACCTAAATCCTTAAAATCTGTCCCATCAAACTCCATTAACCAAAGTCCACCATAGGTTCCTGATATCAATCTCTCAAAGGGCAATACTCGGGTTGTAGCTTTATGCATCCATGTTCCAATGGATCTGTAAATGGCATTTGCATTTCCATCCTTAATCTCAAAGCTACCGTCCTCATGCGCCATTAATAGCCTGCCATTAAATTCATTGAGCGACCAAACTTGACCATCACTATGCGCAATCTTCTTAAAATCCGCCCGCGCCATCCCAATATCTTGTCCCAGTGACCCATTGGGCAAAACAGTAGCATAAAGACCGCTTGAGGTACCGATATATAGACTGTTGCCAAATATAAGATGCGAATATGCGCTGACGGTAGTATTTTTATCCGGTTGAATATATCCTATACTGCTGTTAATAGTGATGTAATCAATTCCGTCATCTGTTGCCAACCATAAGTTGGAATTTTTGTCGGTGAATATTGATCGGATATGGTTCGTTTGTAATCCGCCTTTATAGACATAGTGCTGCATAACATCTCCTGCACCATTGATAATAAACAAGCCACCTGAATTAGTGCCAATAGCATATCGATTGTTGGACAAATCCTGAAGGCCAGAAATTCGAAGGGAATTTAAATTAGGGTATCCCTTCACCGCTTTGGGAACAACAGTTCCTTGGGCATAGATAAAAAGACCATTCCTAAGTGTTGAGATTAATAAAGTATCCGTATTGAAATTAGCTATATCAGTGATGACGTCATAAGAGATTTCTGAAGACTGAAGAATAGATTTCCAAATACCATTTTCATATTGCATCAAACCCATTTCTGCTTCATGAGCGAACATCTTTCCGTTCACCTGACCCAAAAACTGCCAGCTGCTCTTTGCCCGGTCGACAATTATTTTATTATGACTTAGCCTAAAGATGTAGAGGGATGTGTGGAAGAAAATATCATCTCCCAAAATCTCGGTATGCCACACATCAGAAAAAAAACGTTCTCCTTCTTGAATTTTATCTTTTAAGGAATGGAAAATAAGCATCCCCTTTTCATCCCCTTCAAAATATCCGAGCTCATCTTGTCCTCCAACATAAATCCTATCATTCTTATCAATAGCAACAGAACGGACAACCGTGGCATTCGGAAGCGGATAAATTCGCCAATTCCTGCCGTCAAAGGAAAGTAAACCCTCGTTATTGCCAAAATACATCACTCCCTTGGAATCCTGCGCAACTCCCCAATTCTGCAAGCCACCCTTATATATGCTACTTGAATAATTAAAGATCTGTGGTTTAGAAATTGTGCCCTGAGCAAAACTATCTACTGAAATAATCGATAAAATCAGAAACAAAAATCTAAAGCAATAGTTCATAAAAATATAATTGGAGATAACCTATAGGTTAATATTCGATGTGTAATATTACAAAATAAATCTTTAAAATATTGAATTAGCTTTCTTTAGAGATGTCAATCGCTCAACAGTCTAAATACAATGCCTAAACGGGCTTGCCAATAACTTCTTGACACTTCGTTGAGTCTAGTATATCCTTGAGATCCATCAGCCATAAAAGATAGATCATTTCCGTCTCCAGTATTGGCATAAAGATAACCTAAATCCAAGAGCAGCTTTATTTTGTGATTGATTCTCAACATCGGCGTTAATGAACCTAGGATCTGAAACCCCTTGGCAGAATGCTCAAAACTTTTTGGATGTGCAAATTGAGTCATTAAATTCCAGTTCGCATCTGCAGAATAATTGATCTGATGATATTGTAAATTGGTCTGTACAGTAAATTTCTCATTGGGTTTATAAAATAAATTAAATCCAGCATAAGGACCTTTCCAGTTAGATTTATAAGAACTATTCAAAGTGATTCCACCTTGTTCTATTCTGTCATCAGACAACCAATAAGTATGAGATGAAAACTTATAACCCAAATTAGGAACAAGCTCTAAAGATTCGCTTGGATAAAAATGGTATCCTGCATGAGTAAAGACCGAGTAGTCTGAACCTTTTTTATTTTTGATATGTAACTGGTAAGAAGGGTTCGTTCTATTATCTTCCAGATAATCTATGTCCGAGACATTTCCACTGATCGTTTTCCCAAAACTTCCCCCAGCCTCAACAGAAAAACGATTCCCAAATTGATAATGGCCAGAGACTGAAAAATCGGCAATCACCAAATCTGTCCATTTTAACTCTGATTTGATATTGGGGTTCGATCCTTGTAAATTTCCGGCTATGGACCAATTCATGTTTTCAAACCTAAACCCGGCAGTCCCTTTTACAAAAAGTTTATCGTCAGTCTGACCATGGATCATGGATAGCATGAAAATTTCCAACAAACAAAAAACAAAAGATAATATTCTATAAAGCATAAAACATAATAACAAAAACACCAGTGACCCGATGGATCACTGGTTAACTTTGGGAATTTATTAATACTAATTAAATGTAAAAGTTTCCCAGGCTTGTGGATTATCCCGTTGGCAAGTCATAGGATTGACCCCATTTTCTGAGGAAACATATTTTCCATTATTACCTCTTAATGCGACTTTACCATCCGGCATAACTTCCCAAGTGAATTTTTCCCAATCACCGATACTTGGACGATTACAGGTCATTGGACCATTTCCGTTTTCAGAAGACAAATACTTGTTCATACTGCGCAAAGCTACCTTCCCATTGCCAGCATCAACTACCGTAAATCGTTCCCATGCTTGAGCATTCGGACGGTTACAAATCACAGGATTCTCACCGTTTTGGCCACTTACAAATTGATTGTTATTTCCTTTCAATGTAATGGTACGACCGATAATGGATTGGTTATTCTCCATTTTATAAACACGCACATAATCCACTTCCATTCTACGTGGCCAAATATTTGGATCAGGATCTCCTCCCCAGTCTCCTCCTACTGCTAGATTTAGAATAATATGAAAATCATGGTTAAATGGCCAAGATCCCCATCCAGAATAATCATTATAAACAGTATAATATTTATTGTTGTCCACAAAGAAATCAATGCGGTCAGGTGACCATTCAACCGCATAGACATGATAGGCTGTTGTCGCATCTCCTACATAAGTTTTACCAGTCCGCTGATTCCCAATTCTAAAGTAATAATCCCTACTGTGTACCGATCCATGAACTTGGTTTTGATCCTTGCCAACGTGTTCCAAAATATCAATTTCACCACAATTGGGCCACCAATAATTGGTGGTATTGTTCCAACCATATTTCGTTTCATCATTTGGATAAAGCCAGAATGCTGGCCATGTTCCCCATCCCGCAGGGACTTTCACTCTTGCCTCCATCCTTCCGTAGGTCCATCCCACTTTGGAGTTTAATCTACCAGATGTGTACTCATGGCCATTGTGCCAATCCCTCCTGGCCTCGATAACAAGGTGCCCGTTCTCTACACGTGTGTTTTCAAGACGGTTCGTATAGGCTTGCTTCTCATTATTGACACGCCCAGGATCCCAGATTTCATGACTCCATTTTTGACTGTTAGGAAGACCTGAATAATTGAACTCATCTGACCAAACCAAGTTGTAAGTAACAGCTCTAGCAGCAGTTTTCCATTCCTCGATTTGGTTCTCAGCAATTGTTGTCTCTTTTTTACAAGAAACAGTACCGAGCATGGCCAATAGGGACATAGCCCAAGGGATGCTCTTCGCCCATTTAATTTGAAAGATTCTCATAATAAAATTTGGTTTATAGTTTAATTGTGTTTTTCTTTAACATAGGTTATTGAGAATTCCCAAATCCAAACATTTAATTCCTTCAAAAGGATATTAATTTCCAGACAGGAAAACCGATATTAAAGTTCCAATAAAACTTTCAAGCTAAAGGAAATTCTAAGCCCTACTTAGTCACTACAGAATCTTATTCGAAGGGAATAAAAATCTAAATTTGCCACCACAAATACACTACAGCACCATGATAACAACCTGATTTTTAACTAATTGATAATTGTAAAAATTTTATTACTTCAAGCTCAATGACATCGTTTTAACATGAGAATATTGACCTTCTTTCTTAAAAAAGTTTTTAATGGTCCCATTGTCCATAAAGCCCATTTTTTCATAAAGAGCAAGTCCCAATTGATTATCGGTATAGACTTGTAACCAAAGGAGTTCGAGTATCGGATTTTTCCTTGCCCATTCTATAACAGCGGCTAATAACGATGATCCAAGACCAGAATTTCTCCATTCCAAAATCATCCCCATCCCGATAACTGCGGTATGTTCCATTATTTTCCGTCTGCTTCCGGTTAGGTCAATATTACCAATAACCTCTCCCTCGTATTCTGCCAATAATAAGATAGAATTAGGGCTATCCAAAAAAGATTGAATCCAATCCTGCTCCTGTTCAATGGTAACTTTGATCTCTTCTTCCAATTTGGGGACGTATTCACTTTGGGGAATATAAGTCTTGATACATTTCAATAATTTTTCAGCATCCAAAACTTGGGCTTCTCGGATCAAAACATGCTTACCGTTCTTTAATACAAGTGATTTTGGGGAAAAGGAAGACATAAATCTTTAGGGCTATAAATTAGGATGGTAATCACGATCGATTTGATCGCTGAGTTCAGGATGTTTTTTAACATATTTGGCTACAAAAGGACAGTAAACCATTACTCTCTTATTCTTGGCTTTTGCGAAGGCAAATGCCTCTTCAGCTAAAGCTGAAGCAACCCCCTGCCCCTGCATACTTTCTGGCACGACCGTATGCATCATGGCAATATCTTTTTTATAAAAACGATACTCTAACCTAGCAATTTCACCATCCTGGTGAAACTCAAATTGCAGGTTGTCCTCATTATTGATGATATCCATAGTATAAAAATATGATCTTAATGAAAGTTACGGAAAATCAATTTAATAAAATCGAATTATAGAGTCATTTAGGTATGAATTACTGCAGGGGTATAACTATTTTAGAAATGAATTACTTATTGTAGTCTTCATCTGTCACCTCTTTTAACCAAAGCGTCTCACCGTTTTCACGCCCAGTTATTGCTACCTGTACAAAATGACTCTGAGCACTTACTCCATGCCAATGCGGAACATCTTTAGGACACTTCATTACCTCCCCCTTTTTTACTACAATTTTCTCTTTTCCGTCTTCTTGATAATAGCCCTCACCATCAATAGCAAGGATAATTTGTCCAGCTGGATGAGAATGCCATTTGGTTCTCGCACCAGCCTCAAATGTTACGCTTCCAACAGCATTCTGATTTATACTATCAGCATCTACCAAATTATTTAACCAAACCTTACCTCCTGTGAAATTAGGGCTATTTACCTCTTCACCTCTTTCAAAAACTAAAATATTCTCAATAGCTGATGTACTCCCATCTTGAATATTATTTGAATTAGATGAGGAAGGATTACATGAGACATTTACAATTGTTAAAGCTACAAATGATCCACTGGTAATTATCTTTTTTAAATTATTCATTATCTTTTATCTAAGTTTTCCTTATAGAAATTATTCAACTTATTTACTGCTTGTAAAACATACTCCGGCTTCCAATACGTTTCTATATGGGTAGCTCCATTTATTACAAAAAGCTCTTTTTCTTTTGCATTGATGATTTTCGAAAATGTTTCATCGGTCATGTATTTTGTTTGGGCTTCACTTCCTGCAATCATTAACAGTGGCTGATCAACCAATTCTATTTCATTATTTACATCCCATGCCATTAAATCCATCAAACTGCTCATGGTATATAAAAATGTGGAGTTGGGATGTGCGTGTGATCGATAATAATATTCAAATCCTTGCCGATAGAATTTTGTAGGTACTTTAGCTATATCCTCATCTGTAACACTTGCTACACCAGCATAGATAATCTCACCCCTTAAAGCTTCCTGAGCACGTGCCTGCGAAGCTTTCCTTAACCGATCTTGGATGGTATTTTTATCTGAATTTAGAAAACCATTACGTCTAACTTCACCTGTATTGAACATGCTTAATGTCGCAACGGCTTTAAAGCGCTTATCTGATTTGACAGCGTTTAATGTATAACCACCACCTCCGCAAATCCCTAATGCCCCTAAACGGTTTGAATCAACACCGGGATATTGAAGAATAAAATCTGCCATTCCACGGATGTCTTCTGTGCGGAATTGAGGCTTGTCGGTATGACGTGGTTGACCTCCACTCCCCCCTTGATAGGCTGCATCAGCAGCAATGGTAATATAGCCTGCTTCAGCCAAACGTTGAGCATAAAGACCCGATGTCTGTTCTTTGATTCCTCCATTAGGATGAGCAACGGTAATGGCTGGATACTCCTTCGAAGGATCATAATTTGCAGGTGTATAAACATTCGCTACAATTTCAATCCCATTCAACTTATATTTTACCGGATGAATATTTACTTTACCTTTTACATTTTCAGTTAAAGCACCTTCATAAACTAGCGTGTATGGATTTGACTCATAGGCTTTCTGCAATGATTGTGCTTGAGTTATCTCGGTAGCATTCACCAACATAGACATTGCAAATAGTGAAGTTAATTTTCTCATATTCTACGATTTTATTTTCTACTGGTTAAAACTTCATCCAGCACTTGTTGTGCGTCATTAGCTTCTGTAGTTCCAACAGTTTCTTTTATCACTGTTACATATTCTTGTAATTGGTTTGAGCTTAGACCAACATTTAAACACAAATTCAGATGTGACCGCAGCATCGGTTCAACGCCAGATATTCCACTCAATACGGATATGGTAACAAGCTCCCTTTCTTGATAAGAAAGGACATCCCTTTCAAATAGATCAGCAAATAAATGTTCCTTTAGAAAAATTTCAATGGTTGGAGAAAAAGCAGCATATCCAGTTTTCGGACCTGTCTCTGCCACTCCACTCAATTCTTCCAAAATAGCTTTGCCCCTTTCATATTTACTTCTTTCATCATGGATAGGTGAAGCTTCTCCTCCTAAAACATCTTTAATCCCTTTTATCTTTCGATCTTCTACAACAAGCATAAAGGTCTGCAATCCACGCAAGCTGCGTGGAAATCCAGCATATGCATACACATGCATCAATACTTCTTTGATTTGATTGATAGTCAACCCTGAATCCAACCCTGCATTAAGGTAAGTTTGTAAATTTTCCAAATCTCCCTTTCCCGTTAATGCCGCAATGCTTATAATTGAACGTTGCTTCTTATCCAAATTTTTTTCAACAATAGATTGTGCTTGGATTGTTGTAGTAAGAACAAGAAAAAAGACAGTCAATGCCGTTTTTATATTATTCAACATATTAGTTAACCCCCTCACTTTTCATTTTCAATGGTCTCATCAATCTGGAGAAAGTCAATGAACCCATCCTCCAGACTCCATTTTCTTTGACATAAACTTCCGTCACCATAAAAGGATTGACAACAGTATTACCTCCAACTACAGCTTCTAAATCGATATCATTTAGGAGAATGGCTGTGTTGCCTATGAAATTTACTGTTACTGAATAAACCTCAGCTTTTTTATACCAAATATTGCCTGTTTTAATAACATCTAATTCTTGTTGTTTACCCCAAGATCCACCCATATGAACGAACATAGACTTCTCATCAAATAACTTGTCAAGCTCTTCCACATTTTTTTCCGCCATCCATTGCCATTTATCTTTCGAAAGTTTTTCTATCGTATTAAGATCTGTTGATTCCTGTGCTAAGGTGATGGTCGAACCTAAAACCACACAAAGAATTGTAATAATAATTTTTTTCATAAACTTGATTTTTTAGGAGTTTATACTAATCTTATCTATCTCTGATTTTATCTTTATTAACCAGTTTTTTATTTCAATTTGAACTTGTTTTTCTTTATCCCCTTCCATTACAAATAGAACCCCGTCTTTTTCTTTTCCTCCTTGAGTTGAATAACCCTTCAGGATCCGACTATTGGGACATAATAGTTTAACAGTTTCAAAACTGTTCCCTATCCCATAACCAGCATTGGAATTAAATGGAACTACAATCTTTCCCGTCAGATCATATTCCTTTAAAAAGCTCTTAACTGGTGGAGGTAATTGCATTCCCCAGGTAGGAAATCCAACAAAAACCACATCATAGTTTTTTATATTTTCAATTTTTGTTTTTAAGGGTGGCAAGTAACCACTAGAATTTTCTTCAGCTACTTGGTCAACCATAGTTTGATAGTCCTCTGGGTAAGGGGTCAACAATTCGAGTGCATGCAGGTCTCCTCCTAAATTCTCATGGATTATTTCTGCTAATGCCTGAGTGTTTTTGGTTCTGGAGAGGTAAACAATCAAAATTTTATAATCATTTAATTTTTCAACCTTTACTGGATTATCATTCTTATTATTGGTTTTTTCTGCCATACATGAGCTGTATAGTAACGTAAAGATGATAAGGACTAGTCCAAATTTTGTGAATGTTTTCATAAGATTATTTATCCAAATTCTTTTCTTTCAACCACTTTGACAATTCACCTGCTACTTCGATATTATTTAAGTCTGAAAAAGGAAAATGTGTGTTCCCTTTTATGCCAACTTCAGGGAGATGAATCACTGTGGCATCCCCACCATGCTTGTTTATAGTTTTCGCCCATAACCTAGCCATTTCAAGGCCTGAACGCCAATGATCACTATTCCAGATATCCGTGGGAGAGGCAGCAATATTATCTCCATAGTAGATAACTATTGGAATTAGTGTGAGTTTTTTAAAATCTTCCAATGGAATCTCAACACCATTTAGGGCACCAAAGAGGCCAGTTGATTTTATAGGGGCAGGCAATTCTCCTTTCGGAAACATAAAACCACTGTAGGGCTCATACGCAACAATTGCTTTTACATGGTTGTTTTTGATAGCTGTCATCCAGCCTGGGCCCCCTCCTTGAGAATGCGTTACCAAGATACCATCACCAATTTTATCAAATAAACTCGAAACAGCATCCGTAATAACTTTCGCATCAAAAGCCCCGGTATTTGGTGTCATCTGCCTATAAAACTGCTCAACTGAAGCTGAATCCTTTGGAAACTGAACATTCGGAAAAAAGTCAGGATAATTGCCTAATCTAAACTGAGTAAACCAAAATTGCTCATCAGCAGTAGGTTTAATAGTAGCTTCTACAGAGCTCCTGCCTGCATCTCCTCGCCGAGGTTGGTCCAAAAGATAAACAGGAAATTTCCTGCGCAGGAAGATATTCTGAAAACCATCACGGCCATCAGGTGTAGATTCCCAAGTTTTCTTTGATTGGCCAGCACCATGCAAAAAAACCAAAGCCAATCTATTGGCATTCTCTGGAATCTGGTAAAAAGTATAGGCATGGTCAGCATGGAAAGTCTGACCATCAGGATTTAGCGCATCTTTTACATTAAATTTACCTGGATGTGTGGATTTTATCCCTCCAACCATAAAACTCCCCTGTTCTTTAATCAACAAACTTTTACTACTGCGCTCTTTAAGGGTATTACAGGAGGAGAAACATGTTGCTAAGGCAAGAAATAAATAAAATCTTTTCATAAGGAACAATTTATGTATAGTGATATTATTAAACATTGTTTTTATAAACATAGGTCTTATTAAAAGTATCTTAGGCAAAGTTCAGGTTTATCAATGGATATATCTGTATCCAGATTACGGATTAAAATACCAATATTACTGATTGGGGGTTAAGGCATATTTGTTAGTGAACAACGGATCATAATCTTTAAACAACTATTAACCAAGTTAATAATATTCGGATTTTTAGAATATTCTTGTTAATATTATCTACACTTTCGTTTTTTTAATTAAGCAAGATCATGGAACTACCACACTTTAAATACAGCCCAAATGCTTTTAGTCTGAATATTTTTGTAGAAGAAGAAGGCATTTGCTCCGCCTGCGATGAAGAAAGGAATATTCGTTATAATAGCTCTTTTTATAGTTATGAAGAACAAGAATATATTTGCCCTTGGTGCATTGAAAATGGCAATGCGGCTTTAACTTTGGATGGCTATTTTATTGATTCTGAAAGTATTGAAAATCCCAAAACCATAAATGAAGATCTAATATCTGAACTATGTGAAAGAACACCAAGCTACAACGGTTGGCAACAAGAGGTATGGCTTACACACTGTAACCAACCTTGTGCATTTTTAGGTTATGCCGACACCAAAACTATTGAACCCTTCATGGAAGAGTTACAGGATGATATTAATAATATTAGATACAAAAAGGAATTTGTGTTGCAGAACCTGTCGAAAGACGGAAGGTTAGTAGGCTATCTGTTTCAATGTTTGATATGTAATAAACATAGACTTCATATAGACTGTGATTAAATAAGAGAAATCATTTCTCCAAAACTCCTCTATTCAGTGGCATTTGAGCAAGCCTGCTATGGCGAACCGAAACCATAGGAATTAAACGCCATAGGCATGAAATTCGTCTTAAATGCTGTAGGTATGTAATATCTATAGCGTTGAAATCTCCCCAGAAACCAACACCGTAGGTGTGGCATGTTTGTTAACCCCAGAGGGGTGTAACTACTATAGAAATGATTATAAGGCACAATGCAACCCTGTAGGGGTGCAACTATTATAGCAAAATGTTTAAACGGCGCAATTCAACCCTGTAGGGGTGTAACTATAAATTGCTATTAAATAATAATCACTATCCAAGCCTCTACAAAAACCAATTGCTTGTAAAGCGCCTAAATAGTTTCCCAAGCTAAAGCTTGGGAATGACACGCATTACTGGAGGTCTAGGGGGAATTGGGCGGGGAAGTGGTCGCTGCGGCGACCACTTCCCCGCCCAATTCCCCCTTCACTAAACGAACGATTTTCATTCTCTCTCGTGAGAGAGGTAAACTATTTAGTGAACTATCCACGGCTGTTTTGAATGAGTGAAAATTACTTGTCGCCATGGTTGGTGTCCCCACCAACCATCACTTAAGGTGGCTTGTTTTGGTTGCTTTGCATCCGCTTAACAAACATGCCACACCGATGGTGTTGGTTTTTGAGGCAAATTACATTTCTATAGATATTACATGCCTACGGCATTTAAGAGATATTTCATGCCCCTGGCATTTAACCCCGATGGGGTTTTCTCGCCGTGGCAGGTGTCCCCACCTGCCACTGAAAATATGCCAATGACCTTATTTTTTTCTTAACTTAATGATATTGCAGTCTGGTGAGGCGTGCCATAAATATGGCTGTCAACCATTACGTACTAAAGAATTACTTTTATTTCTTTTCCAATATTAACGTTGGACCATCAACGTAAGCTATACTTAAAGTTATTTGAGAACCTGAATAATTAAAAACCCATTTTGAATCATTAATAATTACAAGATTAATTTTAGTTTCTTCAGGCGAAGGAAAACCACTTAAATAATCTTTTTTGAATTCATACGGGTATTCTCCATTACTATATCCAAAATTTTCACCGCCGCTAACTTTTAACAAATTGTTTTTTTGAAAATTATAAATCACATTTTTTGAACTGTAATCAGTTGTAGATAATTTAGGTCCTGCGGGATTAATAACGTATTGATCTATTTGAACTAATTTCCATTCTCCAATAATTCTAGTATTGTTAATTTCAATTTCATTACGCTCACAGGAACATAATGTTATGATAATTGAAATCAAAAAAATAAATCTTTTCATAGCTCATCCGTTTAAAATTGCTTATTAATAATTTCCTATACTCAAGTCGTGTTGTTGTCATCATCTAGGTCATTATTACGGTTTAAGACATTCCTTAAGAAATTATAATTTTAATTTCCTGATCAGTAACAGTTGAATGAATCCCATCTGAACCAACAAAAATTTAAAAAACACTCTATAAAGTATCACAATACAGTATATACATTGTAATTCTATTTTATGGTTAGTCTCTTTTACTTTCTGGAAAAATTATAATTTTAGGTATCAATAAACTGGTAAACAACCTGTTAATAACATACTAATATATGAATTCATTTATATTACTCGAAGGATATATTAAAATAGAATGAAAGATTGTCAAAAAGGCATTTCTATATTTAGGTCTCCTATACATTTTAGAAAAAATATTTGCTAAATAAATTAAACATATCGTTATCCTAAAATAAATCGGCTTGTCAAAAGTTGCAAGTTATTACTGATACTATGAGACTATAAAAATTATTAATGTATTTCTTTCCGGCACGGCTGCCGTCTAAATACTAAATACTAACTACTTTATACTAAAAAAGCTCGACTTGCGTCGAGCTTTTTTTCAGTAGCGGGGAGCAGGCTTTTAATCAATATTGATAATCAACATATTAACTCTGTCTTTAGCTAAATGCACACACTTTTACACACACTATTTCAATTATATTTCTTGATATAGTTCTAAGTGCATATATTTGTATTATGGAGCTAAAAGAATTTTTAGAAAATAATCCGATTTTGGTAAAAGTCGAATTAGCAAGTCAAATGTACCCAAATCTTACGAGAGTTATTGCAAGGAATAAATTACACAATAAAATTGCAGAACTTGAGTCAGGAACGGGAATCCAAAAGATACTCCCTCAAGATTTGGAAGCAGCAAAAAAAGTCCTCTCAAAATTACGGGATAATATCGATGAGTTTTTAAAGTAACGATCTCACCGAATCTTATTATAAAAATATTTCTACTGCAAACGTTGGTCAACTGGCCAGCGTTTTTTTGTGTGCAAAAAAATATAGTATAATTTGCATATATAGTATAAAGCAACTATATTTGTTTTATAATGTAACACACACCATGAACACACAAAAAACACAATTTGAAAACTGCGATCAATTTGCAGATTACATCATTGATTCCGTATTGGAATTTGGCGAAAAAATCACATTAGAGTTCAACAAGGCTACGAATCTGGATATCCCTACTGGATGGTCCCTATCAGAATGGCTAGAGAAAAACCCACAAAGTGGCGAAAACTTCAAAAAGTTCGGTACCGTGAAATCATTCCTATATGACATCTACGAACTAACAAAGTCACCGCTTTTCCAACATTTTGAAAAGGTAAGAAATGCCTACAACTGGATATCCATGAGTCCAGACCGTGCAGCTAGGGTAAATCTAAATGAACATATAGCTGAACTTAATCAGGATCTTTTGGAAATCCCTTCAGAAGATCATACTTGGTACACTGAAAAATATGTTAGAATGTACTTGGATTGGATATCTTCAAAAAGCCGTACTGCTTCATCTATGGTAACAGGTCCAGCAAATTTCAATACCAGAAGGAATGAAAAAGCCTTAAATTCTGAACGAAATAAATATGAATCATTTTCAGATTGGCGTGAAAAGGCTAAGGAAGGTATCAGAAAAAGGATCGAGCGTAATAAACCTGAAGATCAAAAACGAAATGAAAAATGGGAATTAATGAAAACCGATATCATCCGTCAAGCAGCTGTAATCGTAGGTATTGATAACCGTACCGAGCCATACAGTAGAGCTTTATTCGTTTCTTCCATGGTAGGCAAGATTGAAACGATTGCTAAAAGTGGGGATCATGAGTTGGTAGATCGTGCTTTGACACTCATCGAGGGCCTGAATAATGCACAAAAGAAACCTATTATTACAACGAGACACAAGGTTTGGAAACTGCGAGAAAAAGCTTTCGATATTGCCAATGAAAAGCAAAACCCTCAAGAAAGCAAAATAATTGATATTGAAGGCGGTCAGATTATTATCAACCATGCCGAGGATCGGATCCAAGTAAAACATGAAGAAAAACCGGAAAGAGAAGTTATTGACCTATTAAAAAAGAACGCTTTCAAGTGGTCACCCTTCAATAAATGCTGGCAAAGGAAAATTACCCCTAATGCCATGTATGCAATAAAACAAATGTTTAAGTTGTAATAGTTGTTTTAAATTATATTAGTTTGTATTTTTGATTGTATTAACAAAAAAACTGGCTAACCATTTTGCACATAGTTAGCCAGTTGATAATTAAATCGATATGACAAATATAATAAATTTCGCAAACAAATCTAATAATGGTCAGAATCCATTAGAAAGAAGAATGTCAAGCCGTGAAATTGCTATTCAAACTGGAAAACAACATAAACACGTTTTGGATGCAGTTCGTAAAATGGAACCCGCTTGGGAAAAAGTTAACGGGTCAAGATTTCGGCTCGTCGAATATGTGGACACGAAGGGTGAAAAAAGACCGGAATTCCAGTTAACCAAAAAAGAGTGTCTTTACATTGCTACAAAATTCAATGATGAAGCTCGAGCTATTCTGATCAACAGATGGGAAGAATTGGAACTAAATTCAGTTAAGCCACAATCTGAAGCGGTGGTATTGATGAACGCCTTCAAGATTCTTAACAATATGGTTCAAGAACAACAAAGAGAAATAGCGCAGTTGACACCAAAAGCTGATTATACCGATAAAATTGTCGCTTCACAAAGCTATTTCAGTCCTACTCAAGTGGGGGCTGTGTTTGGAATGACAGCTAAGGCCTTGAATAAATTCCTGCTTGAAAATAATATCATTCGAAAAATTGGTGATAATGAATATACCTTAAAAGCTAAGTATCTGAATAAAGGATATGAGTATTATCGACCTGTAAAAGTTTCAGACACTAAATCAGTAAGACATTTATGCTGGACCGAGCTAGGTCGTGCTTTTATCCACAATCTAATAGATCCATTTAAAAAAGTAAAGAATATCAGTTAAGACCTATATGAAAAATAAAACCAGTAGTATTCCAGTTTTGATTATCAAAGAGGAATATTTCAATGAAATACTCAACGGTACCAAAATCGAGGAATACAGAAGCCTAAGCGAACATTATTTCAAAATGTTCTGTAAAAAGGGCAAGGATGGATATTACGATGAAATAAAACCGATCAAGGAAATAACCTTAGCAGTTGGTTACCGTAAAGACCGGAAGACTGCAGTAGTCGAAGTAAAAGATCTTTATATCTGTGTATTCGAAAAGGATATACCCCCAGGATTCGAAAAAGGTGATGAATGCTTTGTAATCGAATTGGGAAAAGTGAAAAAGACTGAGAATGTTAAACGCAAACAAATATAAATATGGCAGAAACAGCAGAGCAAAGACGAAGGACTGAGCGACCAAGGTATCGCATCAGTACTTCAAACAGTGGGGTCAGGACAGTTACTCCATCCAATGCGGCAGCACGTCGTGACATGCGTCAATCTGGTATCACTCGTAGAACTAGATAATGACACCTTTAGAGATATTGAGCCAAGTCAGGCAACAAACTGACAAAATTATCCTATTCAGTTCATTGAATGGGAAAGACTCGATATTGCTTACAGATTTATGTTGCAAGGTCTTTAACCAGGTTGTAAGTGTCTACTTATATACGGTTAAGGACCTTCATCATATAGAAGCTTTCAAGAAAGCACATCAATCAAGATATAAGAACATATCCTTTATTGATAAACCTCATTTTGCTCTTTATGGTTATCAAAAAAGCGAATTTTTGGGATATAAAGGACATGAGAAGTTAAAACGTCGCACTCTTTCCCAAATTGCTCAGGACGTAAAAGAGGAAACCGGAATTGAATGGGCATGTTTTGGATTCAAGCGTACCGATGGACTTCAGCGCAGGTTGATGATGATGGGCCTTGAAAAGGAAGGCACTCCATCAATAAACCTAAAGACAAAGAACGTCTATCCTATTGAGAAGTGGAAAAACGGAAACGTGCTTGCTTACATTGACAAGCTAAGGCTCCCGAAGCCAACTATTTACGATCCAAATCATCAATCCCAAGGGGTTACACCAAGTGACATAAACTTTCTCCTTTGGTGCAAGCGTAATAGTCCAGCGGATTACAAAAAGGTTATAAAAGAATTCCCAGAAGCGGAAACGATAATATTTGAACATGAGTACAACGAAGAATAAACATAAATCATCCGAGGCAATAACGCTAAAACGGTCTGAGATCACATTAGCGGATTACAACCCTAGGAAACTATCATACGAAGCACGGAAACAGCTTAAAGCTAACATCAAGCGTGTAGGCCTTATGGGCGGTATCGTCTGGAATGAGACCACCGGAAACTTAGTTAGCGGACACCAGCGAGTTTCTATACTGGATGAGATCAACAACTATCCAAAGAATGACTATGATATCAGGGTCGAGAAAGTAAACCTCGACGATAAAACTGAAATGGAACAAAACATCTTCCTGAACTCTAAAACGGTGCAAGGTGAATTTGACAGCGAGCTAATGGCTAACATCATTACCGATATTGATCCCATTCTTGCCGGACTTGACGAAAACGATCTATTGATCATGCAGCTGGAATCTCCTAGCATCGATTTTACGGACATCATGAAGAAAGCAGAAATGCTTACACCTCCCACTGCACCACAGACCAAGGAAGAGATCAAGGCAAAAAAAGAAAAATACAGCAGTGAAGTTGATGACCGTTGGGAAGGTGAACCGACTGTGATCCTCTCTTTTGATTCATTTGAGAATAAAGCCGAGTTTATGGAAGCATTGGGAAAGGATTTATACGATAAAATTATCAAGGGTGAAGAAATTGCAGAAAGGATCTTCGGTGCCTAAAGGAAAAATGTACCAGGATGAATTACATAAGTTCAGAGCAGTCGCAAGATCAAAATCAATGGCCTGGATGTTGATTCGCTCCAAATGCCACGAAATGAACCTGCCGGTACCAACCTATGACCAGGTAAAATTGTACAGGTAGATATAACGATTAATTATAAAAATTATATGCAAAAAGACCATGCATACACATTTTACAGAGTACACTTTTGGCGATATCGTTTTTTTAAGAACAGACGTTAATCAGGAGCAATGGATCGTAACAGATATTTTCCTGCATCCAAATAATGTTTGCGTCTACACAATTGCCTGTGGGAGTTCGAAACATGATGCATATGATTTTGAATTATCAAAAGACAAAAATGACATCAAAAAACTCGGTTTGTGATATACTCACCGTGTGTGAAAGATATAATTAGATACTTTAAAATATGATATATGAGTCAATTATTCGAAAACGAGTTAAAGGTAGGTGACAAAGTCATCTATTCTGGATTAGGTTCAGATTCCGAATGTGATATTGTAAAGCGGACAAAAAGAACTATTACATTAAGACGACCTTTCTCAACCGTTAAATTAACATTCGTTTCTGGAGTTCCTGCAAAAGATCTAGGACTAAGAAGGAAACTGCAAATAGTTTAATAAAATTATGGCAAATAAAGATAGATGGGAATACGAAAGTGAAGAGTTTTCCAATGCAATGGAGAACTATGCCATGAAAGGATTGACGGATAAAGAGATCGCTATTGAAATCAGTATTAATCCTACTTACTTCCTTGAATTGAAGTCAAAGTATGATACAATATCTGAGGCGTTAGCGCGTGGGCGTGCAAAGATCAATTCAGCAGTTAGGCAAAAGTACCTTGCTGTTGCATTGGGAGGTCTTAAGCGTAAAACTACAACGCGGAAATTACCTTCAATGATGGAATCGGGGCGCTATATTCAAGAAGATGGTATGGTCCTGATGGAAACAACTGAAGAATTGGCTCCCAATCCCCAAGCTTTAGCTACATGGTTATTCAACCATGACGAAGAATGGCGCAAAAAGACTATTGACGGTAAGAAACTGGATGTTACTTCAGGAGGTGAGAAACTTAGTGGCAGTATTGATATAGCCTCATGGTTAGCAGCAAACAATACAGATGACGATAACGAAAGAGGGGAAGATTCCGAACAATTCGACGATACCGAGGAAGAAGATAATTAGGGAACGGCCCCGAATTAAAATTGCTACTCCGTACGTACCATTGTATGAGAATAAGGAAAAATTTATAATCCTTATCACCGGGGGCCGTGGCTCCGGTAAATCATTCAATGGATCCTTGTTCCTTGAAAGGCTTAGTTTTGAAAAAGGGCATAGCATCCTTTTTTCTCGTTATACGATGTCATCGGCAGCTGACTCCGTTATACCAGAGTTTCAGGAAAAGATTGATCTTGAAGGAACGCAACAGTTCTTTGAGGTCAAGAAAAACAACATCATCAATAAGTTTTCCAAGGTTCCTATCATGTTCCGCGGAATCAAGACAGGATCTGGAAACCAAACCGCTAAACTAAAATCAATTCAAGGCCTTACAACGTTCGTAGGCGATGAAATGGAGGAATGGACCGACTTTGACAGCTATGAAAAGTTGATGTTATCCATTCGTCAAAAAGGTATTCAGAATAGGATCATCCTGATTATGAACCCTACCGATGACTCCCATTTTGTATATGAGCAGTACATCAAGGACACTCATAAAATCGTTACTATTGATGGTGTCGACGTTCAGATATCAACACATCCGAACGTTTTACATATCCATACAAGTTACCTAGATAATATTGAGAACCTTTCAAGCAACTTCCTTGAACGGATCGAGCAAATAAAGCAGGAATCCATTGCGCAGGCCACGGATGCCACCGGAAAATTTGATCGTGCCAAGTTCCAGATGACCAAATATGCCAATGTCGTTATTGGGCGTTGGGCTGATATAAAAGAAGGTGTTATTCTTCCTAAAACAATGGAAGGCGAATTTAACGAATACCTCCCCTACTGTTACGGTCAGGATTATGGATTTTCTGTGGATCCTGATACTCTTATGAGGGTTGCAGTTGATCGCAAGAAAATGATCATCCATGTTGATGAAGAATACTATGATACTAAGCAATTAGGTACCAATGATATTATCGAACTCAACAAGTCACGGATTCAGAAATCAACTGATTTAATTGTAGGAGATAGTGCAGAAGACCGATTGATAGCCGACATAAAGAAACAGGGGAAGCTAAACATAATCGAATGTTGGAAAGCTCCCGGCTCCGTTAGTGCATCTTTGCTTAAAATGGCTGATTACACCATCGTTTATAGTCCACGGAGTAGAAATGTAAGGACTGAGCTTAAAAATTACATCTGGAACGATAAGAAGGCAGGAATACCTATTGACAAATGGAACCACGGTATTGATGCGATCCGTTATGCATTTGATTTCCTCACTAAAAATGACCCTGACGCAAAACGGAAAACAGCAAATGCAGTATCAAAACTTAAGAATGGTACTTCAAGAAAAAGAATAAAAAGATAGAACATGAAAAAGGAAGACTTAGACAAACTACTAGCTGGCGATTACGCTACTGTATACGACGTAATTAAAAAGACCGAAAGAGTTATCAAGCTGGGCAAGGAGACATTAACTATTTCGGACCTGCTAAAGCAGTATGACCCATACCTTCATGACGTTAATGATCCAACTAAACGTGAAAACAGAAAATTGGAACATGAAGGAGAAGAATATGATGATGCGATTTCTGGTACCACTAAAACTTCTACCCAAGAAAGCGAAGTTGAGGTAAACCGGCTCCAACTGGCCAGGCAACAACAGATTGTCCAAGCTGCTGTATTTTTTGAATGTGGATCCGATATCACTTTAGAGTTTGCTAGTGACATTGAGCGTGAGGTTCAGTTCTTTGAAGCTATCAAAAAGGTATGGGATGACAATAAACTGTCTTTTAAGACTGAGGATATTGTAGAGCGTCGGTTGATCGAGACGCATTGCGCTGAATTGTGGTATGATTATAAATCCCCTGGTTATTGGGATGGAACAATTTTAGAAGGCAGCGACAGAAAGCCTGGACTGATGCTTCTTTGCAAAGAGAATGGAGACGATATCTATCCTATTTGGGATGAATATGATGATCTTGTTGGATTTGCCAGACGTTACGAATCAACAAACATCATAACCGATATAAAATCGCTCCATTTTGATATTTACGTTGTTGGTAACATAATCTTAGGAACTCAGGAAGATGGCAAGGAATGGACCACCGAAGAAAAAGAAGGATATAACTTCCTTTCAGTGGTATATCACCAGCAAAAGCGTCATGAATGGGCCAATGTTCAACCCTTATCTAATCGGGAAGAAAACAATATTTCTAACCTTGGTGATACAAATGACTATTATGGAGATCCAGCTATGGTGGTTGACGGTGATGCTGAAAGCTTACCTTCACAGGGAGAGGTAGCCAAGGTAATTCAAGTGAAAGGTGAAAACGGTGGAAAGGGAAGTGTTTACTTTGCTCAACCAGAATCAATGGTGGAATCTAAAAAGCTCGAATTTGACATAATCAAGCAAGAACAGTTCGATATCACTAATACACCGGATATCAGCTTCAATACAATGTCCAAATTGATGAGTAACGGTACTTCTGGCATTGCGCTTCGATTATTGTTCATGGGGCCTCAGATGAAAGGAAACAAGGCTCAAAAGCGATTGCATGAAATGCTTGTAAGACGAATTAACGTTATCAAGAAAATGCTTATTGAGTTCGATCCATCCTTAGAAGATCTTACTTCCGTTAATCCAGGAATTAAATTTAAGGACGCTCTTCCAGTTGATAAAGGTGAGATCATTGGCCATGTTACAAAAATGGTTGCAGCAAGATTGATGAGCCGTAAAACTGCAATGCTCATTCTTGGTGAGGTTTCAGATGTCGAACAAGAATTAAACCAGATCCTTGATGAAGCAAAAGCTGATCAAGAATTGAATGCAAAAACTAGTGAAGAAAAATATAACAAATAATTATAAAAATTATATATTATTATTTGCATATATAAAAAGTTGTATTTATCTTTGATGTATCAATAAATGAGAAATCAATTCCTCAATTTTCGAGAAGATTAACAACATGTAGTTGGTTGAGGGTAAGAAATAGCAAGGTGGCGGAATTAGACGCTAGGGTTCGGCTCGATGGGTACTCATAAGAACACCCTCAGAAAGACTGGTTCGATGCCAGCTACCCACTAGGAATGATCACTACTAGACTTGCAGGTTTCAATCATCCTGCCCTTGTTTAAAAAATATATCACTCCGCGTTTTGTGATGGCTGTTGTAGGCGGATAGAGCAGCTCCTAAACATCTTAAGGTTATCGCGGGCAAAAACAATTTGCTCAGAAGGATGAAAATACAATAGTGACAGCCGGAAAGACGGCTTTTTAAATCGTTCATAATTTAGGTTTATAATTGGTTTGGTGCTGGTGGTCGTGAGATAGCCAGCATTATTTTGGGGTGATCGTCTAGAGGTTAGGACGGTTTGGCAAGTAGTGGTGAGCGAACACTGAACAAACATTGGTTCGAATCCAATTCACTCCACATAAGTAATAGAAAAGCGGAGATAGATGCCCGCAT
The DNA here is from genome assembly GCF_002734235.1 of Sphingobacterium sp. 1.A.5. NCBI lineage: Bacteria > Pseudomonadati > Bacteroidota > Sphingobacteriia > Sphingobacteriales > Sphingobacteriaceae > Sphingobacterium > Sphingobacterium sp. 1.A.5. The sequence continues at coordinate 86,807 of NZ_PEBA01000002.1, read as the reverse complement.
GCCCTGGTTAAGGACCAGGGCTTATTAAGAAATACAACCAAAGCGGGATATGTTTATGATGGGGCGTTCTTTATTCCCGCTTTAAAGACTTTCATAGTGGAATTAAATAGTTAGTGTATCTCCCCTTTGCTCCCATAGTGAAGGGGATTTTTTAACACTGATCAAAACAATAAAATTATAAACTAACCAAACACACAAAGTTATGGAAAAGCTTAATCTCATTCTCAAAACTATTATTAAAGTTCTAAAGAATAAGAGGTTCATTTTGATAACTATGGACGATAGAAGCTTTATGAACTTAGCTATAGAAAAGAAGCGCACTTATGATATTACTAGATTCGAGATTCCAAATTATTTGGCTCAAAAAGTAATAAAGGATATTGCTAACTCTAAGAGCGATGTTGAAATGATTTTGGCAAAGGCCGAATTTGAAGCCGTTAATGATGAAGTGATCCAAGAGATTGATAGAAATTATAAAGAAAACTAACCAAACATACAGTTATGAAAAAACTACTAACACTCGCTCTCCTGACACTGCTGGCTATGCAGAGCTGCACAGATGAACTGCCTGAGCCGGATAAACGCAAGGACCAAAAAGAGATTTATGATAGGGTTGAGATGGAGAAGGTGAGGAAGAATGGAGGGAAACTAGAATGATGATTGATTTAGCTAAGTAATATCGTTTGAAAGTAAATGTTATTAAGGATTCTACTACACAGAATACTTAATATCTACTAAATATTTAATTCCAAAGTATATAATTAATAAAATTATTCCAACCCCTGCTAACAAATAAAATAAAAATAAATATGCTTCTTCCTTTTCTTCTTTGGGCAATGTAGCATTATATTTTCTAGCTTCTTCTAAAATTTTCTTTCTACCATATCGAGTAGTATATGTATAGGGTTTTCTCTGTCTTGCCATATTCTTTTTAATTTGTTGTATCCAAAAATCCCCTCGGGATGGAGGGGTTGTTATATTAGTAATTTACATTTCATCAAAATTCCAGTCCTTGTGATACGGAGTGTCATTCAACCTATTTCTCAACTCATTTACTTCTTCCTGAATTAACTTCATATCCACTTTACAAAAACTATAATGATATTCTTTTCGGCAATAATCAGATAAGTTCACTCGCATTTTTAATTCATTGTGAGGAAAGAGCTCAGAGTGAGATTTATTATTTGGTTCACCTATAGGTGAAGGGTTTGATTTCCCAATTGGTGTATGTTTAACATCGCCATAATCCTTTAAAAAATAGACTGGAAATTTGAAAATAAGGTTTTGTGAAATTTCTATAAATCCAGTTCCACTAGTTGAATAGGTAATTCCCTTGATATGAAGAGATTTTTTTTCACAGCAATACTTACTCCAATTCATCGATAGTCCTTCTTCTCCCGGACGAAGGGCAAAAGATGCTTCATTTGGTATACGTCTCTTAACAGAATCTAATGCGATTTTGCAAGTTTTCGCAATTGGAACAAGTCTTAGTAAATTATCTTCATCATCAATGTTTTCAGTGGGCCAAAGGCAGGCTACTTCTTGAGGTTTCTCATCCATTCTAAAAAAGAGTAATCAAACGTTTTCGAATCAATATCGATGAACCCAGATTTTTCGGTTAGTTTGTCGTATAAATCACCGTAAAATCGCGCTATAGTCTTTTCTCCTTTCAAATTAAAATTTATAAGCAATCGAGCTCTATCAGTTCTCCAAGATAAATCAATAGACCCGTTAATAACAGGATTAATTTCAGGTGCTTCGATAACGATTCCTTTTTTAGATGATAATTCTTTAGAGTATATGACTAAAAAAGATAGTGCATCTAAATAAACTGATTTATTAATACCGATAGCTCCATCGTCGTCCCAATCGTTTTTAAAACATTCAACGATGTAACTTGAAAGTTTAATCTCCTCATAAATATGTGACAAATCTTCTGGAAGACTGTAATCTTCTCCTAAAACTGAGAATCTAATTTTTACATCCTCTTTTTTCGAAAATTGGTACCCAATAGTATTTCTATCGTGAGAGTATTTAATATCCTCATTACCCCTCTGTCTGAAAAAAGTATCAGATAAATTAGCATCGGCTTGATGAAATCTTGGCTGAATAAAATTCTCAAAGTCCTTATATCTCTTCATGTTTTATAAAAAACTTATTTGATTCGAATAATCGTTTTTGATAACTATTTCCTTCTCAAGTGCACGTTCAATTGTTGCTTTCAGCTCTACAAGACTATCAGAGTCCATCGAGATGTAAATATCTCTATTATCAATTGAGTCCATGACTTCTAATTTTAAATTATGTGTTATTATTGCTGATCTAGATTGATCATTTAAATTAGAAGTAAACACTAATCGAATATCTGTTATAATTTCGCTATAAACTAAAGTTTTATCATAACTTGATCCTAATATATTTTTTTTAAGGTATTTATTGAGTGCTTCAGAACTATCTGACAATTCTTTAACACGTTCCTTAAATAAACTTTCATCTAAAGAATCGGATTCAGAAAAAGACTTAAATGATTCAAGTAAATCCTCCTCCATGCTTTTTGTAGGATACCTTGCATTCAATGAGGCTAAAGAATATATTACATCATTTACAGACTCGTCAATTCCAACCTCCGATAGAAAACGTTTTGTTAAATCTCTAGCGACCTCAAGATTCTTAAAATCCGTTAAAGACTTAATGTAATCAATTAAAAGTCCAAAGTTTGAATTATCTAATGATAAAAGGTTATCAAACCCCGGGCGTAAATGATCTGGTATACGTAATGACGACATGTTAAATTTAAATATGTTTTTGAATACCTCATTTTATTTTGATCAACCTAGTAAGTTTATGAGATAAATTATAACTCTTGCAAGTTAATAACTAAAATGAGATTATATAATATTTTATATATCTTTTTATATCTATTAGCAAATATTTAACACATTTTTAACAAAAATCCCTACACCTGGGAGATGTAAGGATTTCAACTAACCAATTATTAGCAGTTATAATTTAATTCCTGGAAGGTAGTGTCTAAATTCCTGCGATAGTTTTATTATCTGCTTATGGGAATAATACTTTTTAGATCCTTTACCGTTTTGGCTTTGTGGCTTAAGCAATCCTGATTTAATCCATTTACGAACCCTGATTTCTCCATAGTACTTGCAAGCCTCTTTAAATATCAATTGAGGTTTAGCCAATACTTCATCTTGCTTGTATAAAGAAATCGTTTCAATTACTATGGTTCGGATATCTTCTTCAGATAATAAGTGTTTTTTTTCTGCCTCATCCATACGCTTAATCGAGCCTCCTTTGCTCTTTTTTATGTTATTCTTTAAAAAATCTGATCCTCAAATAATCCTTTTCATTTATTGAAAGATCTTAAATATCCAGTCGTTGGGAAGTAGGTATTATTCTGGTATATTTGAATTCCAAACTTAAATTATTTATGAATACTTTTTACGCTTTTATAATTGGAATTTTAGGATCAGTAATTACATGGTATATTCTTCGTTATCTAAAAAAAGCAAGAATAGTATTAAAATTAAAACCTGAAACGTTTGCTATTGTTCCAGGTGCTTGTACTCCATCAATTATTGTCAAGTTAACAAATGTCGGTTCTACCAAAACTGAGGTGGATGATATTTTTTTTGAATTTAAAAATGGAAGTGAGGTTGAAAAAGGATATGATGATAATTACAATAAGGAAGTTATTTGGCCTATAGAGCCAAACTACACAAAAAGACAAATGTTATATTGTTCGGATATTTTCAATAAAAAACTCCATGAAGATTTTAAGATTATTAGAGTTGTCGTAACTACTACTTCAGACCAAGTTTTTAAAAGTAAATGGATAGACTGTAATGAATTTAAACACGTATGGTCCGAAGGTATGAAACGAGCTGAATCTCGAAGGTATCAATAATGCAAAATCCCCCTCACCCCACCTCAAAAACTGCCGAAAAAACAAACTCTGCATCCACACTGGTATCCAAGTAGCCTTCCTCTAGCTTGTGGTCCAGATACTCTACCCTGCTGTACTTCTCCCTAAGGTCCTTTACTCTAAGGTTTATCCTTTCCTGTAGATGAGAAGTTCCCTCTATATCAAAGAAAAGATCACGTGGAAGGGTAATGCGTTCGGTTATGATTTGTTTCATTGTTGTTGTTTAATAAATTCTTAATTATTGGTTTTTATTAAGTTCTGCAGATAGAATTAATCTTTCCAATAAATTATTTATTTCCTTTCCGTTTTCTATTATAGTACTATAATAATCATCTGGATGATATACTTCGTTTTGAGATAAATTTGAAAACAATAATTTACTTAACTGCTTTTTATTGTCTAAAAAAACCTCATCTAATCTATTAATTATAGACCTATCGGACTTTTTTGCAAATATTTTAAAGCTGCTGCTTGAACGTAAAAATGGAACTTGGTATTTTTCTACCAATTCATCCACCTCTTTAGGACTAATTTTTTGGGATCCAATGTCATAATATGGTAAGTTTTTAAAAAACCTATCAAATTGCATGGTATTAAAAATATAATCTTCCAAAGAAACTGTTCTTTTGGTAAATATGGTTGAATACTTAATCTCTTCTTGATTGATTTTCCAATCTAAAAACAATTTTGATACATTCCAGATCCCTCCAAAAAATATCGTCATCATCACCGAAATTTGAGACCAATATTTTATAATAAATTCTTGAGGTGACATGTCGTAATAAATATTGGTTTAATAATAGTTTTTATAGGCAGTAATCCGATGCATCCGAGCTGATTAGTTCAAATTTTGTATGACCAAATATTTCCATAAATATTGATTTAATTTTATTTAATTGATTTCAAATAAGGTTCAATCGCTTGAAACTCCTTAATATTCTCCAAACTTATCCATCCTTCGCTTGGTGTATAGCCTTCAGTTGCAAACTCAACCTTCAACAATAGATTTTTGCTTAATATGTTGTCACGGTATTGGTAAGATGGGATCTGATCATAGGATAGAATATATTTAGCTCCATCCCAAAACCTTACTTTTTCGGACAGATTGTCCTTGTCAGCATTTGTAAACAGATACAAGTCAGTGGCAGGATCTGCTACCTCATCAAATTTCCTTTTGGAAATGGTGATTTCTTTCCCAATATACTCGCTTTTTAATGAATCCAATTTATGGTAGAAAATCTTTTCATCATTAACTTTTTTTTGGATCTCTCCACAACTAAAAATAAGAAATAAAATAGGCAATATGGTTAATAATAGTTTTTTCATACCTCTAAGGTAAATAAAATCCTGCCAAAATATTATGACAGGATATTCAAAGCCTAAAAATTAAGTCTAGCCTTAGCTATTGGATAGTTTTGTACTACTGATATTAATCAAAAAAATACACAATGAATATTCAAGAAAGAGTTTTATCTACTTTGAAACCCTTAGTTGCAAGTAAGGGGTTCGGAGAAAAGACCGTACAAGGGTTGGCGACAAACCTTACAGGCGGACTGACTGATGAAAGCACGGACGAGGAAATTTCAGCTGCAATTAACGGTGCTATGCCTATGATCGATTTGATGCAATCGGAAAACACTCGATACATCAATGATTACAAGAAAAAGAACCCAACGCCAGCAAATCCCAATCCGGCTCCCAATCCCAATAATCCAGCTACAGCACCTACCGGTATTGAAGCACAATTAGCGGAATTGCTTAAAAAAGTTGACAACCTTCAATCCCAAAATGATGAGTTAACACTTAGTCAGAAATGGCAAAAATTATCTGAAGCAAACGGCATTGAAGATCCTGTTCTTATTGAAAAATGGAAACCATCCAAAGAGGAAGATTTTGACAGCGCAATGGAAGAATTAAAATCATGGAGCAATAACTATGTAAAAAAAGCTTCTAACGATCGTTCGCCTGGCAAGCCAAACTCAGCAGGAAAGTTACCAGAACCCTCTAAAACTTTAACAGCAACGGGAAAACAGATTCTTGACAAAATGAAAGCTCAAAATGAGCTTCAAAAAAACAATTAGGAGGTACAAATGAACACTCAAAGAGAAACATATAATGCTGGTGTACCAGTATTTCACCACGACAAATCGTTACAAGTGCTGACAGGTGGCTTCACTCTTGATGTGTCTGGTTTTCCAAACGGAGCAATTATAGGCTCGGGAAATGCAATCATGGTTGATGAAGATGCCAGGACTGCAATAGCTGTTAAATCGGCTGTCCTATCAAAAGCTGTAATTGCCACAGACACAGAAGTTGAAGTTGCAAAAGGCCATGCTTTGGCCGTAGGTGATGAAATCGGCGGTAAAGAAATTACTGAAATCGATAAATCGTTAACCACTCATGATGTAATAACCGTTGCTGAAGCTTACGGAGTAGCATTGCCAATTGGGTCTAAAATTGGATCCGGAGATGGAAATGCTTTGTTGTACAACCCAGTTGAAGTTAAAACTGGCAATGTGCACTTTGCTACAGCAGTTGTTGGAGGTTTGGTATACGCTAGACGTATTGGATATATTTCCGAAGCGACAAAAGCGAACTTACCGAACGTAATTTTTTCACAAACTAAATAAGTAGGGGAAAATGGAATTTCAAAAATCAAAATTAATAGCATTTTTGGCTGCTGAGGGATTAACTCCAGATGTAATTCTGGAAACAAACAATTCAAGATTTGCCCCTACTTGGTACCAAAAATACTTTCGTGTAGAAGCTCCGAGTGTTTCCTTGGACTTTACAACCATTATCGGTGAAGATGGCATTGAATCCTTAGCTACTGTTGCTAGCCGTGAATCTGAATTCACATTGAGAGCACGCAAGGGAATCGAGAAACTAAAAGGAGAAGTTCCTCCTATTGGTGTGAGACGTAAACTGAATGCTCAAGAATTGAGAAATATTGAGTTGCTATTAACGTCTCCTACAGTATCATCTTCCCAAAGATTGACATCTGTTATCGCTAGTATGATCGATGACTATCTATACACTCGTAACTCAGTTTCACGTCGTGTGGATAGTATGGTTAAGCAAGGCTTGTCTACCGGAAGAATTACAATCGATACTTCAAATAACCCTGACGGTGTTGTATTTGACGTACCAGTACTTGCGGATGATAACATTTCATTATCATCTGGAGATTGGGGAAATCCCGATACTGATATCATTGCTGATATTACCAGAGAGTTTGAAGCATCAGAAGATGCTACGGACGCTCAGCCAGTAGAGAAAATGCTGATCAAGCGTACGTTGTGGCGTAAAATCGCTAACAACAAATCAGTTCAGGCATATGTAAAAGCCTACATTGGGAATAGCAATGCTAAGTACGTTCCAACATTAAACAACGTAAACGCTGCTCTTGAAGAGAACTTATTGCCAGTATTCGAAATTGTTGACGATAAAGCAGCAGTGGAAAAGGATGGAGTTCAATCAAGCTTCAGTTCATGGAATGGCGATAATGCAATTTTCATCCCAGGCGGAGAACTTGGTGTTATTCACAATGCACTAGCTGATGAGCAATTAAATCCAGTTAACGGAATCGAATATGTTGTTTCCGACAATATCTTGTTATCAAGATGGAGAGAACGCAAGCCACTTGCAGAAATCACAGAAGCAGAATGGAACGCATTCCCTGGTTTCAAAGCAGCGAAATCTATTCGTATCGTAAAAACATTGGGCTAATAAAATGACAATAGAAGGAGCCTTTCAGCAATTTTTGGGTATAGAAGATGCAGAGGATTCAGCGATCGAGCTTGCATTGATCAATGCAGGCCTTAGTGGGAGTGATCAGTATGATGCAAGCTTGAGAGCTGTAGTTGAAGGAAGTATCATTGACCTTTTATTTCAGATGTACATTGTTACCTCGGAAACAGAAAGCCAATTGAGTATTTCTAGGGATCCAAAACTAATGCGTGAAAGGCTTCTTTATTTAGCTCGTAAATACGGAAGAAAGGATATTGTAAACGCCCTTACAGGAAAAGTTACCATTACCAACATCAGTAGAATGCGATGAGCATTAAAAGGAGAATACATACGCTAAAAGCGACGATTGTTAAGTCAGAGGATCCTTATCAGGATGCTGATGGAAATTGGGTGTTCCCTGAAAATGAAACGGTAGAGGTTACAAGTCACTGCAGAACCGAAAGCAATACAACCGATGGACTTACACCTGTAAAGGATGGTTTTAGGTTGGAGTATAACTATCTGATCTTTACCAATACCAAATTGGAAGAATTGCCTATTAACACAAGGGTAGTCGTAACGGTCGTAAAAACTGGTAAAGTGTTCGGAGAAGGTGAAGTTGTGAAGTTTGAAACCGGACAACGAGTTACAAGGATATGGTTAAAATAAACATCAAGCCCCAATTCAATATGTCGGTCATTAAGGACCACTTTAAGAATTTCAGGGATTCTATTGATGATAAAGCAATTTTAGTACTTATCGAATTAGCTGATAAGTCAGCAAGCGATCTTAGACAGAATGCAGACTTTATGAACCATACCTACAACCTTAGAAGTTCTTTAGGAGCTGTTGTATTCAGAAATGGGATGATTGTCCATGAGAATTTTGAAGCTGTTAGCGCTGGATCCGATGGGTTGGAGAAAGGTAAACAGGTTGCTCAAAATAATATTCCTTCAACTGGCTTGGGAATGATGTTGGTAGCTGGTGAAGATTACGCCTTATATGTTGAAGCAAGGGATAACAAATGGGTTATATCCGGTAGTTCAATGAGATTGGCAAAACTATTACAGAATTTGATATGACAGCAGCGGAAGGGATTGATTTCGGTTTTTCTGTTATATGGAACAGTCCTCTTAAAGCTACCATTACAGGAGCAATAAGAAGGTATCTGAGGCCCACAAACAGCGACAAAGAGGATATTGTCATCAATGCTCTGAACTTAGATTTTGACCAACTCCAAGGGGGTATTTTGAACATCAATCTATTTGTCCCGAATCCTGAATACTCAATAACCATTGATGGAAAGCTTACACGAATGAGGGATATCCCAAATGATGCGCGTATAAAGACCCTATGTGGATTGCTGAACTTAATTCTCAAAGAAGTCTATGACAAGCAAAAATTTATTCTTCTAGAGTTGGTAAATCAGCAGATACTTCCAGAAAACGAGCAAACGATAATTAACAACAGAGTAAAATTGACCATAAAAAATTTATAGAGATGGCAGTACAAAATTCAAGTCTAGGACTTAAAAGCTTAAAGATAGCCGATGTCGTAGCCGCTGCATTACCGGCAGCCTTTGACGTTGAACTGTATGATGCTCAAGTTGGTTCGGCCAGTGTCACTGAAACGGAGCCTACAACCGAGAACATCCAGATCGAGCAAAAACGAGGCACATACCGCAAAATCACAACAGCTGATGGTGAAACAACCTATACAGTTCAGTTGTACGATCTTTCGACCGATCAAATTCAAGCGGTTAAAGGAGGAACAGTTACTCCTGCTACAGCAGAGGTTGGCAAACGTTGGTCTAGATCGGAGCAAGTGGAAATTAATAAGGCAGTGGAAATTGTGACCTTGGATGATTTTAAGATCATTTTTCCAAATGCGCACGTATCAGCTTTGATCACTTGGCCTACAACTAAAGGTGCGTTAGGGACGATCACAGTTACTTTCACTGCACAGGATCACCCAATGGGAGATGTTATCGTGGAAGAGCCTTTGGCATAGAAAACAAAATATTATAAAAAGCCCATGAATTTTCAAAAGCTTGGGCTTTTTATATAACTATTTGTTATATTTATTATACCCAATAAACATGCAAGAAGAAAAGATTTTTAGTGCTTTATCTGAAGAAAGGAAAGTATTCAAATTCATTCTTAATCCTAGAAACTGGTTTGAAAGGATCCTATTCAAATACAAGATCTTGAAACAGGTCCGGGAGGTGGAAATTTCACCAATAAATTACGGTTCCAGGGCAAAGTACAGTAAATACGCTCTAAGATTGGATGTTCAGAAAATTGCTCAGGGAGTATCTGCAACTAGAGCTGGACTTCTTATGAGTGATCAGCATACGGATAATTTAGTGATGGCAATTGCTATTGCAATGCATAACCACCCGTTTACTGAACCGCCTAAATGGATGATAAGGGAATTGTATTTCCTATCTGAAGAAACACAGATGGAATTATTCCAGTTCTTAAAGGACTCCATAAATGTTGAGTCTTTTCTGAGTTCTATCATCTTGATAAACGGGATGAGCCTGCAAGCGGAGGAGATAATAGCCCCGGAAAACAAAAAAGAAAGCCCGGTAAGTACAAAATAAACCACTGGGAAATAATTGGGAACGTCATGAAATATTGGCGATTGAGTTATAAAGAGGCTATAAGCGAGATATCCTATCAGAACTTAATCCTTTTGAACATGAGCATCCCAAAATATGACAAGGAAGGAAATAAAGTTGAAGCACCTTCTGAAATAACAGGAAAGGATTTCCTTTCAAGATTTGTATCAAGAAAAAAATAAAGATGGCTATAGAATTAGATGGAAAACCTCTCAAATTTACTGCTGAATTCGACAGTAAACAGGCTGAGCAGGATCTAGATTCTTTCTTGAAAAAACTTCAGAACCTAAACTCGTCCGGAGCTGTAGGTAAAAACGTATCATCTGTAATAGGTGGTACTTCTTCTCAATTTAAGACCATCTTTCAAGATGCAACGCAATCATACAATGCCTTTAACGATTCAGTAAGTCACTTCTATTCAAAAATTGCAAATGGAGAATTGCAACTGCAGAAGATCCGAAACGAGCAAACTATCCTTAATAAGGAGTTGAAGAATGGAGTAATAACTGAACAGGAATATATCAACAAAACAGCGCAATTGACCCAATTAAGGGAGAAGTTAAGCGCACAGATCAAAGATAACAAGAACCAATTAGCCCAATACAATAAGGAAGCTGAAAGAAAACCAGCATTCACAAGACAGGACACTCTTAATGAATTGGCCAATGCACACGGCTCAGGATCTTCCGGCCCTACGTTATCGGCTACAGAATCATTTGCTAAAGCAACCCAAGAAAGTATCAATAAGCTAAATCAGGAGTTGACCGAACTGGACTCTAAGCTAAAGCAAGGGGCGATTTCAAACCAAGATTATGCTAAGAGTTCGGAGACAATAAATAACAGCTTAAAAGAGCTGTATTTGAACCAAGAACATTTTAATAAGAATGTTGGCAAGGGGTTAGTTCCTTCGACTGAGGTAAAGGAACAAAAATCAATATTGGATTCCGTTTCCTCTCAATATCGGGAAATGGTGGAGGATGCTACTTCGGCATTCCAAATGATCAGCCCAGAAGCCAAGAAACTTAATAATGATCTCGTTGCCTTAAGGCAGGAGAATAAGAATATCACGGCTGCACAGAAGGAGCTTTCAGACTCTTTTGAACATGGGGCCATTTCCGAAAAGCAGTATATTGAAGCTTCTAGGGATTTAGGTGTACAGCAAAGGGAAGTAAAGAATCGGATAACCGAGACTCAAAAGTCCATTACTACCCTTGATAATATTGAAAGGCAGTCCTTAGGCTCCATTGCTGAGAAAACAGCTAGGTTAACCAAGCTTAAGCAGACCTATGATCAATTATCCGCTTCCCAGAGAAACAATATCAATGTAGGTGGAAAGATAAAGAAAGAATATCAGCAGCTATCTTCTGAAATTGATGTTCTAAACAACTCCTTATCCGGGACTAAAAGCGCTGGTATTGGATCTGCTTTCAATTCTATCAGAAGCATAGCTGGCGCAATGGGCATTGCCTTTGGTACGCAGCAACTGGTCCAGTTTGGGGTTGAACTTTTCAACATTGCTAAACAGGCAGAAGGTATTGAACTAAGATTTGCAAGGATCGGTGATACTTCTGGATTGGAAAAATTACGTACAGCTACCAAAAATACTGTTTCTGATCTTGAATTGATGAAACAAGCTATTAGAGCTGATAACTTCCGTATTCCAATGGATGTCCTGGCCAAAGGTTTGCAATTCGCTACAGTTAGGGCAAATGAAACAGGAGAAAGTGTCGATTACCTTGTTCAATCATTTACTACCGGTTTAGGTCGTAAATCTAAGCTTGTGCTGGACAACCTTGGGATTTCAGTAGTAGAATTGAATGCTGAAATTGAAAAAACTGGTGATTTTGCAACTTCAGTAGGTAATATCATTGATCGAGAAATGGCCAAATCGGGTCAAGCGGTCGATACATTGGCCGAGAAAACTAACAGGCTTGCAACGGAATGGAGTAATTTCAAAAAGGATCTTTCAAAGAATATTTCAAAGATCTTCAATCCAGGATTGCCTAACGCGAGCAATATTGAAAAACTTACAGAAAGCTATAAGAATAACTTTGATAACATCAAAGGGTACAGTGCCTCTTCTAGAGAGGAATTTATTAAGGATTCAAATGCTAGGTTGGCCCAGGTTAATAAAGAATTAGCAAATTATAGCCTAGATAGCCCTCTATTTAAAAAGATTTATGACCAACAAAAAGGATGGGGAGGCAAATCACCCACTCAATTGTTGAATGATCTTAGGAGACCTTTAGTTGAGCAACAACAAGCCCTTCAAGCCTCATTGACCTATGCAAAGGGTATTACCGATGAAATGGCCACTCAGGAACGCCACTCAAAGAATATATTCTCCAAGAAAGAAGTTACAGATAAATTGGCCGAGGCTAACCTTGCATATGATAATTCAGTAGGAGATAAAGCTAGAGCCCAAGCTAAGAAAGAAGTAGACAAATGGCAAAAGCTTTATGATGATATGTCTATCAAATCCTCTAAAGGAATATCTAAAAAAGGAGAATCTGAATTTGAAAAAGAAAGACAGGCAGTAGAACGACTTATTTCCCTTCAATTGAAAGTTGATCAGGTAAATGAAAAAGTAAAGAACAGTAACCTATCTAGAGATGAGCAGGAAATAGAATCCATCAAAGATAAGTACAGACAGATCAGAGATGAAATTGCCAAGTTTGAGCGAGATCCAAAGAACAAAGGAAAACTAGTTGATGTTTCTGGACTTTCATCTTCTGAAGAATTCGAGATTACTGAGGCCAAAACACGTCAAAGTACTACCAAACTACTGAAAGAACTGAATGCCCAAAGGGAAATTTATACTCAGTACAATGAATATGTTGAGCAGAACGGCGTTGAGGCAGCCGAAAAGATGTTTGGCAAACAATCGGAGTTAGCAAAAAATTACCGTGCTACGATCCAGAATGAATACAACAAGATAATTGCTCTACAAAAAACGGCTTCTATTGCTTCATTTGTTGGTGTAGACATAAAGCTCACTCAAGCTCAGGAGGAAAGAGCCAAAGCTCTAAAAGAGATACTGGAATCTTTGGATAAAGAAGATAGAGCTAGGCAGATGGCCAAATATGCCGATGCGCTAAAAATGGCTGAAACTTTTACCGACAAGGAAACCAAAATAAGAAAAGCCCATAACGATGCCCTTGCACAATTAGGCAAAGATGCAACCCAAGATCAAAAGGATGCAATTGATAATGTCCTTAAGAACGAACTTCAAGCGATCATTGAAGCTGAGCCAAAATTGAAAGAGGCAATGGAGGCTATTTCAAATGCTCAGGCGTGGGTTTTACCTGAAGCAATTGATAATGGAAAGCAGATGCTTACAAATTTGATTGACGGAATGAGGTCAAAATATCCTGAGTTATCACAGGTCCTTGATAAGCTTGAAAAAGACTTAATGGCCCCTCTGAATAGAGCTTCAAAGGGAGCTAAAGAACAGAAATGGGATATTATTCAAGATGCTGTGTCGGGGTTTGAACAATTGGTAAACCAAGCAGCAAATTTTGATGATACTCTAAAAGGATCTTTGTTGACAATTGCGGACATGTTGACCACGGTTGGACAACTTTCGAAATCATTAGCTAATTCAGGATCTGCTTTAGGAAAAGCATTAGGGGGGGTAGGTGGCTCCTTCCCTGTCATTGGTGCAGTTGCAGGTATTGTAGGTAGTGTAATAGGGATTTTTGAAAAGGGTGCAGAAAAAAGAAGGCAACGAGAAGCTGAGGACGCTAAATATGCATATGAATACCAATCGAAACAGATAGAGTCCATCACCAAAGCTCTCCAATATCAATTACAATTGGTTGAAGATATTTATGGAGTTGAAAGGGTAAAGGCCTACGGAAAAGCTATATCTGTCGCCAATAAGTCTGCAAATGAAAGCATATCGAAAGTCAATAGCAGTCAGAAGTACCAGTTGACGGGAGATAGATTGATCGATGAATGGATAACCAACAGAAATAATGGTAAACAGAATTTCTTTGGTGATAACATTCTTGATTCAATGATTTCATATGGTAAGATAAAAAAGGTAGAATTGGGATTTTCAAAGGTAGAAGACATCACCAAAGAACACTTGATCAACCTTCAGAAAATGGTAAACGATGGCGGGCTTGATGAAGCAACAAGAACTCAAGTGCAGAACATCCTTGACCAATACGAGATATGGAAAGAAGGAACCAATAAACTAAAGGAGGAATTGTTGGGAATCAGCTTTAAGGGAGTGCTTGACGTTACAAAAAACCTTTTCTTCAACAATGGAGAGAATTCCGCTGATGCCTGGCAAAAGGGTTTCGACAATGTAATGAAGGATTACTTGAAGAACCTTTTTAGCAGGGAGTTCTTGGAAAAAGAATTGCAAGCTTTTTATGATAAATACGATGAATTAGCAAAGAGTGGAGATAAATTAACCGATGTTGAAAAAGCTGAGCTAGAAAATATATGGAAGAATATTGAAAAGAATGGTAAAGATAGGTTAGATCAGCTTCAAAAAGACTTGAACATAGATTTGTCTGATAATGCAAGTAGTGGGGCAATTGGATCAGAAGGTATTTCAAGAGCTACAGAAGAACAGTTTTCAGAATATTTGGGAATAAATAGAGCGATATGGGATTTAAATAAGCAACAATTAGAAATATTACGTTCCACCAACAAATCTCATGTTGATTATGTAGGAATTGCTAATGCCAGTCTTACAAGACTAAATTCGATTGACATAAACACTGCTAATACGGTCAAGGAGTTACAACAAGCAGTTATCCATTTAAAGAGTATAGACACTAGTCTTGGAAGGAGGTATGCTGGATAATGTTCAATATCAACGAAGAAAATACAGAAGGATTGGGGCTATACTTCAAAAGAGATAGTATCTATAATGAGCTTGGACAATTACCAAAGCCTAAACAGAGATTTTTCAACGACTGGGCAGACGAACACGGTAAGGACTATGACGAGGTTTCGCCTACGTACTATGAAGCTTTGGAATACTCAATCGGATGTTATTTGGTAGCTGATAATGTTGCAGATTTTCAGGAAAAAAGGTCGACAATTCTATCCATCATCTCGCAACCTGGAGGATTTACCTTGTTCAGTGAAACATTAGGTCGTGGCTTCCACTTGAGGTATATCGATTCACCTTCATTTAGGCATATCAATCCTGTTTGGTCAAATGGAAAATTGTTTTGCGAGTTTGTGTTGAAGCTGGAGAATAATTTCAAACCAACATTGACCGAGTTCTTTTTAGCAGATGACACAGATTACATATTGACAGAGCAGGACGAATATATCATAGTAAACGATTTACAGCAGAATTTTTAATAGCAGAGTGCGAATAGGATAATGAGCAAGATTAAAGTATATAGGGGATTGACAGAAGTAGCGGAATTACCGTTACAGGATGGAACTTTTGCAAAGCAATTGCAGGGTTCTCATGAACTGTCTTTTTCCACTCGTTCTGCTAGCAAATTGGATCTTAGAATTGGTGATACTTTGACCTATAAAGGTGAGTTAATGACCATCAACAAAGAACCTGGTGTATCGAAGCTTTCGTCATTCCAATATTCAACCACAATTGTATTTCAAGGATTGCGCCATACGCTTGAGCGTTACATTCTGAAAGACGAAGGCACATTGACCTTTGATTATTTCGGTACGCTTTCGGATTTCCTATTGATGTTCTTAGAATCTATCAATGCGAGCGATAGCGGATGGACCTTTGGAGAGGTTGAAGTTACTGAACCATCATCCTTAAGCTTCGATCGCGTGGATTGCTTTTCTGCTCTCAATATGATAGCTCAGGCATTTTCCTGTGAATGGCAGATTGTAGGGAAACAGATAACCGTAAAAAAAACAGTTGGGCAGGTAACAGGTATCAACGTAGCTTACGGAAAGGATAATGGGTTATATTCTCTATCCCGTGAATCGATTGACAATGCAAGGATCGTAAACCGTGCTTTTGGTTCGGGTGGTTCGAATAACCTTCCGCAGGGATATACGGGGAAGGTGTTGCGGCTTGCAGAGCCAATTGAAGATGCAGCAAGTATTGCGATGTATGGTGTTCGGGAGGGAGCATTTTCCGATGAGACAATATTTCCAAATAGGACAAGTACAGCGACAACCGTTGCAAAGATCAATGATAACACCTACCAGTTGGAAGATTCAACAATTGACTTTGACCTGAACGGACAACGAATTGATGGAACTGAAGCAAAGATTGTTTTCAAATCAGGCGCATTAATTGGTGAGGAATTTAAGATTATTTCCTACAACCATGCTAACAAGCGCATTCGATATGAAGCGAATAAGGACAGTAACGGTGGGTTAATGCCTACAGGGTTGATGGTTGCCGAGGTTGGAGATAGCTACACCCTTGTGGGTATAAGGATGCCATCGAATTATGTTGATGCTGCATTATTGGCACTTGAGGAACGCACTACTGAATATCTAAATTCTAACAAGATACCTCGTGTCTTATACAAATTGGATATAGACATCTTGGATGCTAAGCGTAAGGCAACCTATCCAAATGAGGGCGATTTTATTCATGTGGTGGATGCGGACTTAGGTATCGATGACGATATCCGTGTTACGAGCATTGAATATCCAGCTTTGTTTCCAGACGTGCTAATTCAGGGAATGAAATTCAATTGTGAAGTTGGCAATGACATCACCTACACTTTTGTACAGAAGATAGAGAAAGATATAAAAGAAACCAAGCAGGTTGTCACTCAGGTTTCCAAGGATAGTTGGGAAGCTGACCGCAGGAATGTATTGGCTATAGAGGAATTCCGCAAGATGGTGTTCGATCCTGATGGAAATTTGCAACAACCTATGATGGAAGCCTTGGTTGCTTATTTCGGTACACCTTCACAATTGTTCACCCTATCCCCTAGTCCGACATTTACCATGAGCGAAACGGAATTCTCGCTTTCGGCAACTACATTGGTGCATAAGGCATATCAGATTTCCCCGACGATGTACATATGGGATTTACCTGCATTTTCTCAAACTGGGTTGATACCGGAAAAGGCTTACTACCTATCCGCAAGGTGTAGTAAAACCACGCTAACAGGCGAATGGGTGCTTAACGAAACTTTGCAAACAACGGAAAGCGAAGCTGGTTTTTGGCATTTCAATATGGGCATACTCTCATCGGTTATCGATGGCGAACGTAGTTTCCGTGCAACCAAAGGGTTTACGCTTATCTCAGGAGGGCAGATTGAAACTGATATGTTGACTGCTTATATGATTAACGTGGTAAGATTGTTTGCTCAGGAAATTGAAGCAACAAACCTTAAGATAACGGGTAATAGCGAAGTAGCAGGTTTCAAAATAAATGAAGATGGATTGTACTATGCTCCAAGTTCTATTGATGGGGTAAAGTTTTATATCAAGCGGACTGGAATTACTTGGGAAGACCATAGGTTACTGATAGGTTCAACTCCTGAGGTAGCAAGAATGCAAACCAATTCTTTTGGTTCCGCTCTTTATCTGAGCAATTCAGGAGCGCATCCATTGAATGCAGGATTGAAGATTAATATGGGGGCAGAAAATAAGAATGCATTGGATATTGAGATGGGCAGGATCAAAGTAACGAGCCTGGCAGGAAATGAATATGGAATTAACACAGTGCAACCATTCAACGATGGTAGTGGAGTAAAATACCTTCACATCAATAAGGGATTAATAACAAGTATTACAGATACAAACGAATAGTGAAATGGCAAAAGAAAGAGGTGCGAAAACGATACCGGAACTTGATGAAGCTCTGGATTTTGAAAATATTGTTGTCGACGATGGCACACCGATAGGAAAAAGGATGACCAAGGCTTCCCTTAAGGCGCTATTGACGATCGAGGGAACGGAAATTGAACCCCTAGTAGGAGGAGACAGCTCAGCTACTGCCCTTGTCGTGGCCAATGGTCCTTCAGGAGAACAAAGAACAGCAGAAGTAGCTAGCGGTAAGTGGTATGACTTCGGATCAGGTCCTGTTTTGGCAGATGCTGACAGGCGATGGAAAGCCTATTGGAACGGCTCTTCTTGGTCACTTAAAGACATGGGGGCGTTGCCGCAGACCGTTATTTCCAACACTAAAGGCACGTCAACTACAGCAGGGGCGTCGCAAAAACTAGTTAGTGATAATATTGATGAGGTAGACAAGATAAAGAATCAAATAGGGGTTAATGACAGAATCATTAATGGAGATTTTACGAATGGTATCACAAACTGGTCAAAAAATGAAATACCCGTAACGATATCAGTGGTTGATGGTGTTTTATCGGTAAACACCACGGGAGGAACTGATCCTGCAGTTACACAATCAATTCCATCAATGGCATCCGGGATTTACAATATTGAAATTAGAGTTAGAAGAACTTCTTCGGCTTCAATAATTCTCAGGGCTGGGGTCACTTCAAATACCACTTTTAACTTCACTCTATCCAATACAGATTGGAATGTTTATAAAGGTACTATTAATGTCACAGCAACAGGTAATAAGACTTTTTTAATCTCTATTCCAAAAGATGCTCAAGTAGAAGTGGATTATGTTAAGTGCTATTCAACAGTTGATAATAGCCTTTTTTCAAACGTTAATAATTTAGATGCACGTGTAAAAGTTGTTGAGCCAGTAGTGGAAACAGTTGGTGTAGAGAACAAATTAAGAAATAATAATTTTAATAATGGGCTAGTAGATTGGACAAAGAATGAAAATTTATTTACCATGGATATCCAAGATGGTAATTTACATATCACAACAAGCTCCAACCCTAATGTTGGTGTTCTTCAGTCGTCAGTTCCAGCTACAGTAGGGACTTGGGTTTGTGAAATAAGGATGAAAAAAGTAGCTGGTTCATCATTTCAGTTCACTTTAGGCACATATACCCCAGGACAAAAAAGAACTGCTCCCATTACTGTAGCATCAAATAATTGGGAAACTTATTCAGCTGAAATTGAACTATTATCTACTAATATATCAGGAACAGGATTTGTAGGGTATATGATAGGTTTAACATCTAATATTGAGGTTTTAATTGAATATGTTAAATTCTACAAAAAAGTAAATGGTAGTATTGATGATAGATTAAATACATTAGAGAAATCAAATATCGACACGTCATGGCTACCTAAGCCTATTAAATCTATTTCTCCGTTAAAAACATGGCTACAGCCTTTTATTGACAAGTATTTATCAAGAACACAAGATGTTACATTGGTTCAGATTGGGGATAGTATTTCTACAGATCTAAACTGGACAAATAAAAGACCTGATGCTAATGAAAGACCTCCTTTTTGTACAGAGTATAATTTCAACTCTTACTTAGAAGAAAAACTAAGATGGAAACAGCAGAAGTATAGAAGATATGATTATGCTGGTGTTTTTACAGAAATACTAGGGGGAGGTACAGCTTCTGTTCTACAATCAGATGCTACAAACTGGGGTTTTACAGGAAATTCATACTATTTACCATTAACAAAAGTAATTGATGGAGGAACTAACTCAGGGATATCTTTCTCAATGCCAGCTAATATTAAAAGATTAGGATTAATAGTGCATACTGATAAAGCTTGGGCAACCTCTACTGTAGTCTCTATTTCAGGCGGAAATGGTAAGGTAGAAGTATTTGATGGTACAAATTGGGTAGAAGCAAACGGATATTCAACCACATTCAAAGAAGTTGATACAGTCGCCTCCTTAGGATTTAATACAGATAATGCTCAAAAAAGATTAAATTTTAGGAGCCTTACTGACCTAACAGAAAAAACAATTACAGTTCAAAACGTAGGTGTTGGTAGATTCGGATATTGGGGTATTGAATATAGTCCATTTGAATATATGTTCACTTATATCTGTGCAAGTAAAGGGAGTCATGATGTAGCGATGTTGCAACGATATGAATCTTGGATGGTAGACTCATTTAACCCCAATCTTATCGTATGGCAATGTCCTATACTTAATACACAATTTGGTGTAGTTAGTGGTGCTAGAAACTATCCTTCTACAAACTATGGGTCAAGGTTTGTAACAAAATACAATGCACTATTAGCAAAAGGTTATTTAGTTCTTCCTTTAAATGTTTGGGCAGCTACTTATTCAAATTTTGTAGATACAAATGGCAATTTTCTTTACGCATATACCACAACTAATGGTTTTGTTAGTTGTCAAGCAGATGCAGATAATATGCTTTATAAGTTTGATGAAATTAATGTTCCGTTCATAAACCTATTTCCTAGAATAACAGAAGTAGCAAAAAACAAAGCAGAAATTGACCAAGCGAATATATATACCTCCGCTCTTATTTCTAGTGGCAAAGATGGATATACCTTTACATATGATGGAATACATTTAAATAAGTTGGGTAATCAAGTCTATTGGAATTTAATGGAGAATTATTTTAATTTTTAAATAAAGAACCCAATGGATGAGAGATATCCATTGGGTTTAAATAATCGAGTACTGATATGTGTGGTATCAGTCTAAAAAAGATAGAAAAATTAATGAGAAATGAAAACAGTAAAAAAGGTTACTTAAATAAAAAGCCCAACGGATCGGAAACCGCTGGGCTAAAAAAACGAGTTCCGATGTGTGGCATCGGACTAAACTTATCAAAGGTAAACAAAAAAGCCCAACATCATGAGTTGCCGGGCCGTTTAAACCAATTTAGATTATAGAATGTGATTAAAGTTAAGAAAATAAAACAAAAAAGCCCAATAGTTCGAGGTACTATCGGGCTGCTTTTGAAAAACATTCCACATGTGTAGAGATATAAAGATAACAAAAATTAGGGGATGAAAAAAAGCCCAATGATGTCCTTTCATTGGGCTTGGGGTAAAAAAATGTTATGTAGTATACATTAACGAATTAAAGATAGGAAAAATTAGGTGAAATAAAAAAAGCCTGACGTACATGGGGTATCCGCCAGGCTAGTACTAAACTATATAAATATGTTCTTAAAGTTATGGGAATAAAATCAAAGGACTGTACTGTACATTAGGGCGCAAAAAACCCAGCGCTGTCCCTTGCGCCGGGTAACTATCTAATTAACGCATGATTTTCATGCAAGTGCAAATATAACAAAAAACCCAACAGCGCATATGCAGTTGGGTTTAAATAACAAAAAATGCATTTCGCCATGCATTGGTCAAATATAACAAAAATAAGCAAGCCCGGCGCAATTGAAACGAACACCGGGCTGATAACGAAACTACAATGATAAATAGTTGAGTTTAATATAGGAAAAAATCAGGGAAAGATGAAAACAGGAGAAAAGGGATTAAAGCTGATAGAGGATTTTGAAGTAGGTGGGAACCTAAAGAAATACCTTACGGCATATCAGGATGTAGTAGGAGTTTGGACTATAGGAATAGGCTCTACTTATTACGAGGATGGAACGAAAGTTAAGCGTGGCGATAAGATCACTGAAGAACGTGCAAGGGAATTGTTTAAGAATATCCTTGTTAGGTACGAAAACGATGTTAATCGAGTGATCAAGGTTTGCCTAAATCAAAATCAGTTCGATGCACTGGTAAGCTTTACCTACAATTTGGGAGGAACTAATCTTGCCAGTTCGACATTGGCCAAACGTGTAAACAACAATCCCTGTGATGCTGATATCCGCAATCAGTTCATGAGGTGGAACAAGGCAGGAGGAAAAGTCTATGCAGGATTGACACGAAGGAGAAAAGCAGAAGCGGATTTATATTTCAGTAAGTAAGGGAATGAACGAGTTAGAAAAAGAGCAACAGCCACAACCAAAAGGTAGCAAACAGCCAACTTTCATGCAGATAGTTAGCCATCCTGTTACCTATGCATTGATGGTTGTGGTGTCGGTTTTCTGGTTTGTCCTCTATTGGGTAACGGATAGGGGCGACAGCCAGAACGACAAGATGATCCAGATGCAGGACAGGCTTTACCAACAGATGATCGAGGAAGTAAGGAAACAGGTGACGCCTGCAGTTGACAGGGTAAATGAAGCCGCTACCAAGGTGGACAGTGCTGCAATCCGTGTTGATAGTGTTGCTCAACAACAGAAACTAAGGAAAGGAGCAAAGAAATGAGATGGTTTGTATTAGTGTTCTTGGTGATAACCGTAAGCTATCATCCAAAGAGCGAGCCAAGCAAAAGGAATGAACTGGCCGAGCCTATTGAAAACATTGTTATCAAACTCGATACGATATCCAATAAGCTAGATAGTATTTCACAGAAGATCGAACAATTATGAGAATATTTATAATGGTAATGGTCTGCGCTCTATTGACCGGGTGCGGACTTTTCAAGAAATCAAAGAAGATTGATAAAACGCTTTCGAGCATAGAGGTGAGTAAGGATGTCAAAGTCAGTACCGATACCAAAAAGGAGCAAGTGGACAGATCCAAAACTGATGTCAAATCAAACGTCCAGAGCGATGAAAGCACAAAGGTCTATCCAACTAAGGGAACTGAAGTAAAGATTAATCCTGATGGCTCTATGACGTTCCATGCTGACAGTATAATCCAAAAGGCAAGAAGGAACAGCAATGAGGCCAAGAATATTGCCAATGATATAAAGAATACATTAGATCAGAAGGCAGACAGTGCATCTAATGAGAATGGTAAATTGGAACAAAAGCAAAGTTCATTTGTAAAGAACAGCGAACCTGATAAATGGGGAATATTTGTCAGTAAAATAGGATGGGCCATTGCTTTCCTTGTGATATTGATCGGGGTCTGTTGGTGGTTCTTTGGGATGAAAAAAAAGTAGAATTTACGGAAAACCGTATTTCTTGAATTATTGAAAAATAATATATTTGCAAAATATACCAAATCAATTATTAATATGAAAAAATTCCAGGAGTTGTGATAAAAAGTAACCATAAAACTATTTTAACAGGCAATGTTTTTGATGTTTTATATTGCCCAGAAAAGAAAAGTATATTTAAAGCTGAAATAGTCGGAGATTTTTCACCAGAAATTATAAATCAGACCTTTTAAAACACGCTATTAATAATGATCAAGCCACTCTAACCAGTGGCTTTTTTTAAAACTTTAAAACAGTGGGATCAATAAAACTTTTCGCAAACACGCCAATTTTACCTAATTGATCACTGATAATTAAATCTCCAGACTTATTAATTTTAAATCTTTGATCGGGTAAATGCATATCTACAAACTCTTTTCCATTCCAAACGAGTTCACTTATTGTAATTAATTCAGATTTAGCACCGATTTCCAATTTTTCTTCTGACATATCACAAGAAGAAAAATAGAGTTTTCCATCATCACTTAAAACAAATTTATATGCAGCTGGAAAATCCATGTCTTTAGCAAGCTGAGGATCTGGCCAAACTCCAACTAATCGACCTAAATTCTTTTTTTTATCATTTGTGGAGTTATCAATATTCTCATCGTTAAAAACAGGTTTTGTTTTTATATAATCTTTATCTGAAATATATTTATTAGATATTTCAACATCTTTAGGTATATGCTCAAAATGATACTTTAATAAAGCACCTCCAATTATTAAAAAACCTATAATTATAATTATGGTCAGTGGATCTAAAATCCGTTTTTTTTGATTAATTAAAAGTTTCGGATTCGTTGTTATATTTTCTGCCTCTTTTACAATCGGCTCTTCGAAAGCCTTAGGAATTACTTTTTCAGAAAATGGTTCATGATCAAACTCAATACCTGTTTCTAATTGAAAAAGAGTTGATAATTCATTAACAATATTGTTGATTACCTTATCTGTATAATCTAAAATATATTCCTTTTCAAAATGGTTATTATTTTTATGATAGGAAAGTGACTTAATTATAAATGTTTTATTTTCATCTAAAATAGATTCATCAATTGATATTTTCAATTTAAATGATTCAGGCCTTTTGGAAAGTATCACTTTATCTTTATTGATTGTAATTATCAAAATACCCGATTTAAGAACCAAATTTTCAATAGCTGATTCAATATGAATGTATGCAAACTTTAAGTCTATTGGCTCATTGGTTTGAGCTTTAAATTCATTTCCGCATTCAAAACAAAACTTTGGGCTACCAGATTGTTTTGAGCCACACTTTGGGCAGTAATTGTATTTTTCCATTAAAAATCAAATTTCTATTTTGCAAACTTAAAATAAATTAAAATTTTCAATTAATAGTTTTTAGCGATAAAATAAGGTATGTAGTGTTTTATTTACAGCATAGTGTTTTGCTAAAAATATTAGTATTTTTGTTCCATGTCAGCACCAGCATGGATAAATAGGAACAAGCAAACGCCCAGTGATGTGGTTTCAATTATTAAAACCGCTAAGGTAATGGTTGTTGGATTTTCCATGAGAAGCAACAAAAATTCTATACTCCGGCTTGAAGTTTTTTCTATGCTACCTCAAGAAATTAAAAAAGAAATACTTGAATATATTGACAATAGTTCGTAGAAATTAGTATCGAAACAGGATATGGCGATATTCAACAACAGAATTTGAAATATTTATTGATTAGAGTTATATTATTCATTAAAAATCCCCAATCTAACTAAGACCGGGGATCTTGAGATGGAATTTTATGGAAAAACTAATCAGCAGCCGGTAAAAATATCCCCTGACTCATGGAAACAGGGGATAAAAGAAATAATAAACTTTTAATTAGTGGTAGTAGAAAGTATATTCAAATTTAATATGGCAGGGATTTCTTGTCAAGCATTTTAAGAATTTTTAACAAATTCATAAAACTTCAATTGGATTATGTGTTAAAATAGACCAGTTAATAAAAAATCCCTGATCCATCTGCTATGTCGCGAACAGATTGGACCAAGGACTTACAATAGAAACTAATAATAATAACAATTAACAACTTCTTTTAAAAAACCCTGCGATTATCAGCAGGGTTCAATTCACCATATTACCCTTTTTCCTTAAGGGCTAACTGATTGAGAATTTAATAGGTTGTCAATGTGAATGAGACACTGTCAACTTTGGTAAGGTAGTCATTAAATCAATCCCCTGTATAAACATTCGGATATATTCCCAAATTAAATACTTCTTCCTCGATTTTTATCAACCACTGTTTGCAATCCACTGTATACATGGTCCACATTTTACCTTCAATTTCTCTTATTTCAGCTTCTTTAGAATAAAATAATTCTCCACTTAATGTAACAGGGAAAGTGATTCTTTTCTGATTAGTCTCAATTCCTCCTCGCAATAAACTTCTTGCAGTTGATATAATCGTTTCCTTTGGAATATTCCTCATAATAGGTAAACAAAAAATTAAAAATTTTTTTTCAAAATAAAAATAATTAAAAATAATTTGAAACATTTTACATATAGTTTGTTATGTTTACATAAACATTATGGACAATCATTCAAAATTTGATATCAGGGACTTCGTGACCAGATATGCCCTATGGTTATCTCGGGCTAAAAGTGAAAAGGAAGCAATAGAATATGCTGAAAAAATTCTAAAGGATAATCCAGATATATTGAAACTGGTATTGGAGGATATTAAAGCTAGTATAAATAACAAATAAGGATCAATCCTTACTCTTGCTAGCCCTGCTCTTAGCTTGAAGATGAACCTTGTATAATCAATACTTATATAATTAAGAAATGTATTTATAGTTTTTATTTGAGTTGAATTAAAGCCATCGTAAAAGGTGGCTTTTTTCATTTAAGATTATTTAAAATTTAGATAAATATCCCCTTATCGGGTGATTCGGGAGTATTTTAACTAATTATTAACCTAGATTGCGATATTGAATCTAAAGTTCGAATTTAATAAAAAAATCCCCAATCCAATTTAAGACCGGGGATCTTTAGATGATTTTTATAGGAAACATTATTGTCGGCCATTTAAAAATCCCCTGATACCATAACATCAGGGGACATTAGAAATAATAAACATTTATAAATACCGGTTGTAGAATATACTTTCAAATTTAATATAGGTCCAAATTTAAGTCAAGGATTTTAAGAAATTTTAACTTATTCATGAGAGTTTACACCTACTAATAAAAATTCCCCGATCAAACTAATGAAGTCACTGCACTCGAAAGATCGGGGATTACTTAAATTAGTAATATTATTTTAAAAACAAACCCCTCCAAAAACTGAGGGGGTCCGCCATTTAGTTAGTTGTGTTGAACGTCTAAAAATCCTCGGCTAACTCTTACTTTGACTGCACAATTTAGGCCAAATTCTTTATATAAGAAACTTTAGTTCGAAAAGACTCCTGATTTATCTAAATAAATTTCTTTCCTACTGTTATAAAACACCTCACGTGGCGGAACGAAAACGTCAATTAAATCATCTCGGTAACCCTCAAGCAATATATCAATGGTTTCAGGATTTACTTTATACATGGAATAAATAGCATCATCATCGAGGAAGCTGATGTCTGATTTCAGAAGGTTTATTTGATATTCATCGAATAAATTCTCAGCAGATTCCTTATTAATTTTCACAAGATTTTTCGCAGATAGATCAAAGCTCTCCATTTCTTTTTTTATTTTGTCTTCGTATTTCTCGCTGAGATATTTGAAGTATAACTCCCTGTCACCTGTCCTTAAAGCTTCATTTCTATAAGCAATCTTTTCAGGAGAAATTTCAAATTCATACAATTCAGGTTGTTCCTTATAATGGAAATGTTCATTAAATCTAGTTAATCTTTCGTTAAGGGGCATATTTTTTTATATTATTTTTTCGGTTTCCAATATATATTATTAAAATTTATAATAGAGTTATATATATTAAGAAAATCCCGAATGTGGCATGTCGTAATCCTTTTTATGGATATTAAATTTATCCCTGTTAGATATATTATCCTTTATATCCTCGACCAATTTTACAATCTTTTTGTCAATTATTGAATCAATTTCCTCCTTAACAATGTACATCCTCTGTACGTACATTTCCGAGTTGAAGAATCCGGTGATAATATAAATATCAGTGCCTATTGGATACCCTTCTTCCATATGGATGTTGACATCTGCTTTAGTATGGCTAATATCATAAAAGTCAAAAATCTCCTTAAGTATGGGGTCTATTGTATCTAAAATGTCTTTGTTTCTCATATCTAAAAGACTCGATTAACTGGGATATGCAATAATACAATCAAAGTAAATTATCTTCTTTTGTAAATAAAATGATATTGGTCATTTTTAATGATACAATTCAAATATATGTGCTATTTATTCAATTTATTCAAAACATTTTGACTTAGGATGGTTATATTAATAAAGACAATGGACAACCATTCAGATATTGATGTTAGAGATTTCGTGGGTAGGTTTGCAATTTGGATAGCAAAAAATAGGTCTATAGAAGAAGCTCAAGCTTATGCTGAAAGTGTATTAAATGATAATCCTGAAGTATTAAAACTCGTTCTAATAGATATTTCAAATGCAACAAACAGTTCGCATTAATCCATCCTCTTGCTTGTCCTGCTCTTAGCCTTGTTGCTAATGAACCTAGTATAGAACCAATGCAATGATTTGGCCTCGTCCTTATTACGTGCGTAGCCTTCTATTTCCTCACGGGATTTATCGATAAGTGTTGCTCCTATTTCATTCAGTATTAAGTCACGTATGTTCCGTGCATCGGTATTATTTAACGGCTCTTCACATTCTTTGATTGCCTGGAGTATTTTGTCTATTGTGGATTGCATAAAACAAAGGTAAGTAAAAAGCCTAACGGTAGGTTAGGCTTGTGGAAAGTTCGGTTTAATTTCCTATTAATAAGAAATATTGGTGGTAAGGACCTTTCCAGTAGAAACTGCACTTTCCTTAACAACTTTGCCATCAACTATAATCTGTGATTTCAATGTGGAGTTGTCATTTGGCCCAATTGCATTAGCTGAAATAGCTGGTGTTTTTGAAGAAATATTTGCATCACTCGTCCACTCATTTCCGAAATTTCCAGTTTTGCTAACTGGAGAATCCCCATCGTAATAAACAATGACGGAAATATTCACACCAGAGGAACCAATTATTTTGTACTGAACCTTCTTGGCTTCAGTACCAGGAGAACCGTCATCATCTTTACTACATGATGAAAAAACAAAAGTTAATGCTAATAAAAGCAATGATAGGGTTTTTAAGTTTTTCATAAATTTATATTTATAAATATTATTTTTCAATTGTCATAAAATTAGTAAAATTAACACCTAACATACGGTATTTCTGTAAAATACCTAAAAACAGGTAATTCAGAATACACCCATAGCTCATAAACAATAGAAGGACTTTTGAAGAATACGCGCGACAGGAGCAACTCTAATAAAGGAAGGCAAATTAGATCTAAAGAAGCTGGAAGAGTATTATGGGGAGTTCAAAATTAAAAACCTAACGGTGGGTTAGGCTTGTGAATTTTGGTTTAAAATCTTGCCATAGTTCCAAGGCAGTTTCTTGAATTTGAGTTAACCAATCTTCGTTGTTTACTCTTATTCCTTTCTTTTTACCCTTTTCTAAGTAGGTAACAAAAGCATAGTATGACATGTTTTCCTTTGATTTATCGTAGTCATATCTAAAACTATCAAAGTGAAATGTAATTTCAACCTTTAAACGATTGCCATTATCTAATTTGAATATCTTCTCTTTATGTGCCATTATATGTAAAATTAATGATTTCCATTGAAGATTTTTAGCGCCCTTTCAATAGCTTTCTCGGTGGCTTGTTGGCGGGTGTATAGAGATACTGATAGGTGTGTTAACTCTTAAATTTTGGCCAAAGATTGTAGCCAATTTCAGGATTATTTGATTGATGTTTTCTAATTAGTTCTACCTCAACCTTATTGACCTCTTTAATGTCATCCGTGTAGGACTCCCAAAGTATTTGCTTTCGTATTGTAAAATCCAACATTTGTTCCTCTGTGAAATCAGCAGCAATCAATCTGCTGTTAGCACTTCCAAAATAATTCAAAGTATTGGTTAGGTCTTTTCCTATGTAAATTTTACCGTTCGGGTATGTTATTTTATATATAACTTTTTTAATCATTTATATTATTTAAAGATTGAACCCCTTTTTCGTAAACTTTTAAAAATAAATTAACATCTATATCAATATTTTCGAATTTTTGATCAAAAAGATACTTATATAGATTTTGTAATAATTCCCTGGCTTTTAAAATTATCAATAAGTAATCTTTAAAATTCACTGAATTATCATTAGCTACACGTACTGATCTATTTGCTTTAAACACATGCGCCACAGTGTCTCTACGCTTTTTGATCTTTTCTAATTTGGGATTTTCCTCCGTAAACCTTTTAATATCATTCATTATTTCCTTCAGTCCACTGAGATTTATATTAATAGAATTACCTTCTAAAAAGCTATATAACTTACTAAAGGTTTTTATTTCGTCGCAACGTGGATTATCTTTAAATAATGCCTGAGTTTTTATCAGCGCCATTGTATCATGGTTTATCCACAATTGATTATAGGACATGATGTACATGTCAGCTTCAATAAACACTTTAGAAATAAAAAATATTGCGTTTATGTGCATTTCAACCTCGTAGGTAATTAATAGCATTGTGTTTAATTGATCCTGAACCCTATGTTTAGTTTCAGAATTTTTAAAGGAAAATTTTGACATTTTAATTTAAAATCAAATAGTTTGAAAAACCTAAAATACAAGTTTTTATTCACACTATTTTTCAAACCAAAACCTAACTTCAATCTCTTTTTCTTCTAGTAAACCATAGCGCTTAGCAAATTTGTATTGTGTACTATCCCTATTTAGTGAGGTAATGAATCCTCCTATGATTTTACGGAAGCTTTCCAATGACATACTTGACTTAACGATGTTGCAACTTGGACAAGAGGGATTGAAGTTTTCCAGAGTATTGCGTTCGGGATGTTCACACGTTCCATTCCACCAATTCCTTACGATAGGTTCTATATGATCAGCGTGCCAACGTTCGCCTAATTGGTCGCCACAATAAGCGCAGCGACCGTTGTATTTTTCTTTGAGTGATTGACGTTGTTGTTTTGTTAGTTTCATTTTATTGCCTAATTTTATTAATGGAAAAAATTTTGTATCAAGGCTCTGAATATGATATGTTTTTAGTCTCTGAAAACCCACTAATTGTAACCGTTAAATTTGATGTCAATGAAGCTACACCTTTAATGAGGATAGGTGGAAAGTGGACTGTATTAGACTCCTCTTATCTACCGTCGGGAGCGAACATTGGTGAAATTGGGAAATTAATAGAAGAATCATTTGATTTGAATAAGAAATAGTTACCCCCCCTTTCGATTTTTGTTAGTCCAATTATTTTTGTCTATATTAATTGGACACAGACCTTTATTTAATATGATCTTAAAAATTATAGATAAACCGATATCCCTTTTCCTCTTATTAAGCCTTATTGTAATTTCCGATGTTTATAAGTCAACAATTATGGAATAAATCCATCTGCAGTTTAGGTTGATTTATGCTGCCAATTTTAATAATACCTCACCTTGGCATTCAGCCCAAGCTTGGACCACATGAGGGACAACACTGTTTCCAATAAATTTCTTTTGATCCGATTGATTTCCGTAAAGTTTATAATCTGCAGGGAATCCCTGGATTAACTTCAACTCTGAAACCTTAAGCATTCTCATGCGGATATCTGATAATCCATACAAGGCCATGAACTCCTTGATCTTGACCATTGTCTCAGAATCTTCATCATATATTTCGATCCTTACGTTCTGATCAATTGTGTATTGGATAAAATAAAGTGGTGCTTTGTCCTGACGTGCTATAATCGTTGCGCATGGTTGTTCGATATGCATCGTATGACCACCATGTGATGGATTATAGATAAACCCTTTCGCAGTCATCAAAGCGTGTTTGTCCGATGTTAAAATTGTTCCTGCCGGCTGATTGATCGACTGATGATTGTGTTCGCCTGAATACTGTTTATCCAGCCAATGTGCCTGAACCAATGAAAACCTATCCTTTGTAGGTATCGTGTCTAATGGATCATTAATTGATTCACAGCCTTTTTCATTACCATAGTACTTAGTAAGGAAACAAGGATTGATCAAATAGTGATGTTTTCTAGTTGCCAAAATCGTTGGAACTGGTTCATCTACCGACTTAGATACTCCTTTATAGGAAGATGTTAATACGAAAGGTTCAACCTTTACCAATGCTTGATTAGCAGCTGTAGTTATTGTCGCTAATGGACTGTTAACTGAGGCTATCTTGTTCATGGGTCTGCCTGAAAAGTATTTGGTAATAAATGCTGTTTGAACTAATCCAAACCTGTTTTCAGTGGGTATAGTATTACATGGTTTTTCAATACTTGTTATACGGTCTTTGCCCGAATTGTATTGAGCCAAAAAAGCGGATTTACCTCCAGCTACTTCTTTGATCAATCCTGCATAGATCCTTTTAAGGGAATTTTCAACCAAAGGCTTTTTCCTATTGAAGATACTTTCCCCTTCATCATCAAAATTCAGTAGGTCCTTTACAGCATTCCATTTCTTAAGGTCGTTACCAAAAAGGGTAGTCTTATTGGATCCTGTTTTAGAGTGAGTAGGTTGTGGCCATACGATTGGAAGACCATCTTTTGCAAAACATCCGAATAACCTATTCCTTGAAGTATAGGCACCAAAATCCGCTGAATTCAATTCTCGCCAATCGTCACGGTAACCCAATGATTTAATATGGTTTCTCCATCTCATCCAATCAATTCCTGATTTCATGCTCAAAGGTTTTCCTTTTTCATTAAGAGGACCCCATGACATAAACTCTACCACGTTTTCAATCTGAACATAGTCAGGATTGATCGCAATAACATATCTGTCCAAGTGATCTGCTAAAGTCCTGGAATCAGCATCCCTCGATTGACCTCCTTTAGCCTTGCTAAAATTTGTGCATTCCAATGAAGCCCATAGAACGACTTTTGCATTGGGGTAAAACTTTCTGTATGTTTTGACAATTTCAATTAAAGGATCGAGATGAAGCGTTCTGATATCCTCCTCAAAGTGGTATACTTCGGGATGATTTTCCCAGTGCGAACGTATTGCCTTATGGTCATGGTTGACACATGCAGCAACAATAGCGATCTGATTTCCATCTTTATCCTTTGCTTTTGCAAATCCAGTTGTTGTACCTCCAGCTCCGCAGAATAGATCGACTACGATGTATCTAATAGCTGTCGGATTCTTTACTATTTGAGGAGTGAAAGGTTTATGCTGTAATATAAATGCGTTTATCATGGCTTTTGGTATTTGGTTAATAGTTCCTTTGCTTCATGTTTTATTTTAAGAAACCTACTCCCCGATGTTGTTTTTGATAACTCTTCCAATAACCTTACAAGCTCCGCATTCTGCTCTTGAAGCTCCTTGATTTTCGGCAGAACATTTGTTGACACGTCCTCACCTAAACCAATACCTAAAGTTTTTCCGATAGCTTGTAGGTCTAAGTTTTTAAAAACTTTACTTGCAGATTCTTTCCAGTCTGTAAGTTCATGTATTTGCTTTGCGTTCATTTCCTCTATTGTTTTACTCATGGCTTTTTGATTAAATAGTCTGGAATCCACATACGTCTTGTGCCAAACCCTTCGGTTAAAAATTTATCCTTTTCCCATTTAGAGATATTTTTAGATTC
Source organism: Sphingobacterium sp. 1.A.5 (assembly GCF_002734235.1). Taxonomy (NCBI): domain Bacteria; kingdom Pseudomonadati; phylum Bacteroidota; class Sphingobacteriia; order Sphingobacteriales; family Sphingobacteriaceae; genus Sphingobacterium; species Sphingobacterium sp. 1.A.5. The sequence goes on along the minus strand of NZ_PEBA01000002.1, from coordinate 53,929 downwards.
TACGTCATAAGTGTATTTAGTGTAAACAAATCCTTCGTCTACGTCTACAACTTGATATAATTCTAAATCTGCTCTTGTCGTGGTGTAGTAGTCTCCTTTTTTAGGTTCCCATACCATTCCTTGATAGAATTTAGATGCAAATGCCTGAAGCTTAATTTCAGCTGTTAATACTGGGTGTTTTAGTTGTTCTTGGTTACTCATGGCTTAACCTCCTTTCTTGCGTTGATTTTCATACGATTCAAATCCGATTCAAAATCTTCTATAGATGTGTAGGGAATATTGGTACTGAAAAACCTTCTTTGACCTGGAAAATTGTCATGTATGAACCTAATTTCTCTACCCTCACCTTTAAAAATAATTACCTCTAATGTGTTGTTGCCTTCTAGTTTTATAATATGCCTTGTTGCTAACGAGTCGGTAATTACTTGACTTACATTAAAGTTTTTCAAGATGCTTTCAATGTTACTCACCTTCCACCTCCTTTCCATCAATAGGTAGGGCTAGACCTCGGTCGATTAAACCGAATACGTCGAAGTGCCATTCGAGTAATAACTCAATTAAACTATAAGGCACGCCACTATAAAGACTACCTATCACAGTTCCATCACCGATATGATAAGAGAAATGACCATCTTCTCTAATTGTGTAAAACCAATGCTTATATATAAGCTCACTAGGCTTTACTTTTTTAAGATTAGGTTCTAATTGAATAGATATTGAGTTATTCTCTATTTCATCTGTAAGTTTGGATAAAGATTTTAGGAGGGGTTTTCCTTTGTCAATTCTGCACTTTCCGTAGTCACTATACGGTGATAATAAATGTATTCCACAATCAGTAATATCTATTCCTATTAATTCGTGAACTTCGTCTGAACCCTCGAATTTCCATTGCAGTTTAAACGGTAAATACGGAGCGAGTTCCTTTATTGTTAATCTTTCCATTTGTTTGTGTGTTTGTGTGCATACTCCTTTGCTATCTGTAGCATTTCTTCCTTTTCCTGTTGGGAAAGACGTATTCCGAAGAATAGCCTGATCTTTTTAAGTAGCTTTTTCCTGAAATTTTACGATAATAACCTTTCTAGGTTAAGAAGATCTTCACAGAATATTACAGCTGATAGCTGTGTTAATTTACCATATCTTTCATGCCAAACTTCTGAATTATCCACTACATGAATGGTGATACCAGAATTAAGATCCAGTGAATAATAATTGCGTCCATTATCCCAAGAATTTGCTTGAAAGGCGTACCCTTGGCTTAAAAGAAAATTTTCTGGAAAGAAATATTCTTTGTTTGATAGGTCTACGACCGTATCATTTGGCATTTGTGTTAATAATGCTTCCATAATCCAATAAATTAAATTTGTGTGTGTTACTTTATACCCAAAGGTAATTACTATTATTTATATATGCAAATAAAACTATATAATTAATATAATCAATTATTATATTTTAAATGCTGAAGAATATTTCGTTCTATCATTTCCCTATAATCTGAATAGAATCGAAATTGATGTTTTGCACTGATAATGTATTCCTGGATATTTTTTCTGCTAAGGTTCAGTGCAATGGATAAGGTTTCTCTTTTTTCCTTTGGAAGATTTGCCTTTACGCCTAATTCCCTATAAAATGGACATGAAAGGCAATAATAGATAAATGCGATATCTCTTTTCGTATTTACGACCTCACTTGTCTTATTGTTCATTTTGATCAGTCCTTTATCTTTCTTTTGGTCTGATAGGTAGAAGGCAATTACATCTTGAAGTTGGTAGTCCGTTTTTTGCTGGTTTAGCAATTCAGTGAAGACCTGTTCGATATGAACGGAAAGATCCTTTGATATTTTCTCAAGGATCTTCAATTTCATTTTTTCATGTACCATACAATAAGATATAATTTGAATAACTATTAGTTATATGCCGATCATGAATTTTTCCACTATTCCAATGAAACTATCTATTGATCGGCATACGATTACTTTATGACTTAGTTTTTTCAAAACACAATGCATAGCATCTTGCTTTTCACTTGTTGTACTTTTCTTGTGCTCGGTTTTCATTTCAATGAAGAGGATATCAGATTTCTTAATAATCATAAGATCAGGAAACCCGGCCTTAAGGCCCATTCTTTTCAACCTCCCTCCTGTCCTAGCATTTCTTCGACCTTCATTGGGAATTGAAACGATAACTCCTAATCCCCTATTCTGGTATCTGAGTTCAAACCATTCGACACAAGCTTTTTGTAAAATCCCTTCAGATCCCATATCTCAATAAAGACAATCCCTTTTTTAAAGCCATTTCAGAATGTTCGGTAATGATGTCATGACAATTTCTACATACTGCTAGAAAATATCGTTCATCATGTATCAACTCTCCTAACCTACCTTTTCGATGATGAAGCTCAGTTGATTTACCAGTACACCCATTTAGCTTCGCTTGACAATTTGTGTTTTGATCCATAAAGATACGTCTTTTTTTTAGATACAAAGCATTCTGTTTCTTCCTTTTATCTGTTTGCTTTGGAATTACGTAAACTTTCTTAGTCTCTTCATTCAGTGGATCTGTTTTTTCTTTCAAGGCTTTCTCCGACTGCCTCACCTTTGCTCTATGTTTCCAATAACAATATTGGCACCTTCCTTTTGTTAATGGGTATTTCTTCTGGCAGTCGGAGCATTGCCCAACCTTTGCCCTGATCATATCAATTCAATGAAATGGGCGGTAATTTGGAGGTGCCTTCAGAAAGCCCCTCGTCATGTGCGTTCTTAAATTCTAGCATTAGAAAGATTTCAAGTCTTTCAGCCAATGCTTCCTTTTGATCCTGGTCAAGCTTTAAAAATCCCGACTTAGTGGTCATGATGTTCGGTAATCGGTTAACGATCTTTTCTTTGATGTTTCTCATATTTTTATTTTTCTAATCTGTTATTAACTTTTCTTTCGATGAATTTGTCTATGGTGAATCGTGTATCACCGATGATCAGGAACCGGACGGAGGACATCTGTTTGCCATACTTCCTGTAAAGGTTGTCGAATTGAACCAGGCATCTATCGTAAAAAAGTTCAGCATCTGATTTTGTCCTCGGTGCCAAATTCTTTTCAGTGAATACTTGTTTGTCTCCAATGGCATCTTTTAGGACTTTTAAGACACTTTCGTGATATCCTGATATACCTACGTCATTTCGTTTGGTTTCTCTGTGCTGAGCTAGCCTAACCTGTTCAAACTCGTTCATTCTTTCCTGATTGTACTCGTCAAGCTTTGAGAGTATCAGCTGGCCATCTATGCTATCGTAGAATTTACCATAGTGTCCTACTTTCATTTTATCGAAAAAGACTTTTAGATCCGCGAGGTTGAAGTGTGGAAAATATTGAAGTATGTAAATTGCTGTTTGCGAAATTTGATTAACGTTCATTATTTTTCCAACATTCAAAAACTCTACAAAGTCTGAAATGAATTCAGAAACTACTTCTCTGCTCAATTCAGGATCCTCTCTCCTTATCTTGGCAATCGAAGGTAGATTACTGGTTATTGCCTGCTGTATACTTCTGTAATCGTTCGATAATAGACTGTTGATTAGCCCTCCTGAACTCTGCGACTTCGTCAACTCTTTGTTGCCTTGACTGGCTCGTTGTATTTGTTGGTTGTTTTCCATTACCTGTTTCGTTTAGGTACCACTCATATTTGAATCCCTGCCAGCTTTTCCCTGCGCACATTTTAATAGCTTCAGATATCGGGAAATTATGTTTGGTACATTCATTAAAAATTAACTGAAGAGCTGTGGCTGTGAATCCAGCTCTTTTTGCTGTTCGTACTTTTATCCAATCTTCAACATGTTGAGGATCTACTTCAAGATCGAGAAGGATTTGTCGAAATTCTGCCTTTCCAAATTTTTCAAATTCATTTTTGCCAGGTATTTCTTCTTGAATATTTTTTGGTGAAAAAGTTGAAAAATCATTGAAATCTTTTTTTTCTTCCGAACTCGGTTCGGACAAAAAAGAAACTTCTTCTTCATTCTTATCATTCTTTATATTCTTTACTTTCTTTATATTCTTGTTTGTAGTTATCCGTTTGTTGTTTGTTTGTTGTTTGTTTGTTGATTGATTGTTATCCGTTTGTTGTTCTGCTTGTTGGCTATCATCAATACTTTGGTAAAAATCATAGTTAACGATAGTAATTATGCTGTTTTTGTTGGTTGATTCGATTGTTATATCGTTTGTTGATTTTAGCTTATTAAGTGATGTCCTTAGTTTTTGAATCGATAACGAAGTTTCAAACGACAAAGAATTGATTCCAGTAAGGATTTGACCACGTTTAATGGTATTGCCTTGGAACTTATTTTCTTTATGGTTTGCCCTAATTAGGAGGTGCAAGAACAAAGATCTTGTGTTGAGGTCTTTATACCATTCCCAATCTAAAAGGCTCCTATGAAGCTTAATCCAACCTGTTACGTTTGCCATTTAAACCTCCTAATCTATTAACCCTAAAACAGTCAAAGATTTGGGATCACATAATGATCCTGCTTGATTCCATTTTACAGGAATTTCAAAATTGTTTCCTTGACCAAGATCTACTGTTTTAGTTTCGGTAACTTCATAGACCCTAATCTTTCCGTTTATTGGCATTTGATCAGAAAAAGTCCTACCCAGTTTACCAGACTTTGTCCGAACAAAGTAGCCTGAATTTTTATTTCTGGTCATTCTTAACCTCCTTTTCTTTAAACCAAAATCTTATTTCAAATCCGAATAAACCAACCATATAACAAAATGAACCAGGCCCACTCCACCATTTAAAAATACCTATGATGACCCAGTTATCACTTCTTGACCATTTTGACAATTTCCAACGGCTAAAAGCATATAAGCGCTCAAATCTGTATTTGCTTCTCATTCCTCACCTCTCTTTCCTTCAATAGTAAAATACAATATCATTGCACCGAAAAGAGCAAATCCGATAACAGCAATACCATGCAGATAATATCCATCTTTGAATACTTCAATACCAAATCTTCCAAAGAATAAGACCACTAGAAAGCTACCTACGAATTTTAAAATATTCCTAGTCATTTAAGGCCCCCTTTCTGATATTTAAGATGGTGTCAAATTCATCTCGGATAACATCATATTGCTGGCCAGTAAGTGAGCAAATGGCCCTGATGATTTTTTTCCTTTGATTATTACTTAATTTATTGGCTTCAGTCTGCATGATCATATTTTCCAAATGGTTTATGAATCGCTGCTTGTTCCCCAAGCTTGTATTGAGCCTTTCGATCTCTTTTTTCAGATCTCGGATTTCCTGATGCTTGTTTGCTTCTATCTGAACATAATCTGTAAATTCTTTGTCGAATGCTATTTTAAAGATCATAAGAGCGTGAGAAAATCCCTGAGCATATAATTCTGGCATTGCAGCCTTAATTTCATTTTTAAAGGCATAAGATACCCTATTTAGGATAGTACCTAATTTTTGTCTAATGAACATATTAGTTTAAAATTTAGTTAACGGTCATTGTTGCCATTACACGAACTATTTCATCATAGTTTCTTTCAATCTCTTGATGAATTAAAGTAGATCCTACGCAGTTCATAGTTTTTTTGATTGCTTTTTCCTTGGTCACAAAATCGTGAGTTAAGCCTTCAACCACTAGCTTGCCAGCTATTTGTTGAATTAGTTTTGAATTTTTCATGTGTGTGTTACTTTAAATAAAAACCCTTTCACCCCTTGATGGTCGCATCATCTCAGGGAAAAGGGTATGAATAACTAAATAAAATAAAGACTGCCTTCAGCAATGCGACTGCCTATACAGTGGATTAGTAAATATTATATTACAAATATAGTACAAAAATAATATATAACAAATATAATTTTAAGTTATATTAAATAATACATTAAAACCTTCTTTTCTTGGTAATCTCAACCCGATTGTAATTTTCAAGATCTGCTTTTTTGAAATAGACCCTGGTTCCAATTTTACTGTACGGTACGAGCCCTTCACGCTTCCATCTATGAAGTGCATTTGCTTTAATTTTTAGAAATTGCAAAGCTTCTTGAAAGGTTATTAATTCATCCTGTTCAACAGGAAGTGGAGGAGCAGCCGAATATTTTTGTTTTATCGATGCCATTTCCATCTCCATTTTTTCCATCTTATCTAAGATGATGGTCAAAGCATCTGGAACCTGCTCCAAAGATGTAATGATCTTACCCATTTTTCCCCTTTCTTGTTTGTTTACTCTTGGTGATATTCTCTCTTTCAACAATCTTGGATTCAACATTGTCCTTTACAAATACCCCATTTTCCATTTTTCCGGTTCTTTTGGAAATGATTTCATAAGCTGCTTGAGTGCATTTGTCTAAGGTTAATCCGTTTTCTTTTGCTACATATCCAAGAGCCTCCTGAGCCCTTACAATATCGATCCTGACCTCTTTGTTCTGGCAGACCTTTTTGAAGATCTCTACCAGCCAATTCAACATAAAGAAAACTTTAGAACTGCCTAATGAGCCATCTTCAACCTTTACTTCTGATAGTTTGTTTAAGATGATCAAAGTCACGTTAACGTCTCCTATTGCATCAATAATCTCCGCTTGGTCTTTATTAACTAAGGAAACGATAAGCTCTTTTGCTTCTTCAAAAGTTTTGGTTAACTGTTTCAATGGGCTAGATGATTCCATGATTCCTTTATCCTCTGCCCAGGTGATTATTTTTTCTTCTAATTCTTTCATGATTTTTATTTAATTGTATTAATGATATTAATTAATAATTAAAAAGGCAGGTCATCATCATCTGATCCTGAAATATCTACCGGAGGCATATCGTTGTATACCGGTTGACTCGCTTGCTGTGTATTTGTCAATGGTGTAACTCTCCATGCTACCAAAGTGTTGAAGTACGTTGTCTGTCCTTCCTTGTTAGTCCAGGGACGGCCTTTCAAATTGAAATCTACACTTACTTGTTGGCCAATTTTTAGATTGTCAAAGATTGAAACTCGATCTTGCATAGCCTGGACTGTAATGTACTCTACAAACTGAGGATTCTCAGCATAGGCAATTACTAATTCCCTTTTTTTGAATGAATCGGTAACTTGTATGATGTTACCTATTTCATGTACAATTCCTTTTATTTCCATTTCTTATGTTGTTTGATATTTGGACTGTTCTAATTCGTGTTTCTTAAAAGAGAGAATGCTCCTTAAACTTTCTATTGAGTGACTTATGTTCGCTACATATCTTTCTATTAGATTCAGATAGAATACTTCATCTTTTGCCAATTCCAGGAAGATCAATTTTCTGTCAGTTGCGTTGTAATCCTTATAGAACCCACTTACTAACAATGAAGCAATTTTCGAATTGTGAAGCTGTTTAGCTATTGCTAAACAATATGAAGCCGTTCCTTGTAGCGAGGCTAATTCCTGAAGCTTTCCTAAGACTTCATCGGGGTTATCTCGATCAATGGCTTCACAAATTGAATCACCAATCTGGGTAATCATTAGGACCATCTTGTCCATTTGCTTTTTGTGATCCTCCATCGTATTGATTGTTTAGTTGATTAATTATTGATGATAACTGCCTGACTGAAACTAAAAGAAGTACTTTGTCCGTTTCACCTTTAACTAGGTTTTCCGTAGCAGATTTTTCAACCTTTTCGGTAATTCTGCAAGCATTGGTAATCAAATTATCAATACTTAATTCTATTGTACCTTGCATAGCTTGTGATATGATAATCTGGTTAATTCCACGTCATACAACGCATCATGAAGGTTATTGTGATCGACTTCAATACCCAATGTTTCAGCAACGGTTGATAGCTTAAAATCCTTCAAAGACTGCCTAATTTCTTTTAATTCCTGTGTGGCCAAAACATTAACATCAAGACTATTGCTCCAAAACCATGAGAAGGAATAATCATCACCGTTCTGTTTAAAAAAAGCATTCAAGAAAGGATCGTCAAAACCAGTGTTTCTAAATCCACAAAGGAAGATCTTATCCTTCTTATCGTACTTGTTCACATAAGTAGATAATAATGAAATGAACTTATCATAACCTTGCTTCATATCAAGATCGTAATTTTGGATAACTTCAATAGTAACATTAGCTACTTTCAAGGAACCATCATCTATTATCGCATTTGGATTAGGTCGCATTTTGAAATTGAATGTTTCTTTCACTTCACCATCTATTTCTAGGATCCCAGATAATTGATGGATACCATTTTTCCAAAACATGGTGCCGGTAGTTTCTAAATCGTAAAAAAGAATCTTAGCCATGTTAATTCAAATAAGGTGGAACATCCATTTTATACACGCCTTCTTCTGTGTAGGCTCTGTATTCAAATGATTCATTAAAATTCCCTGATTCAAGACAAGATTTAAACTCTTTGATCAGATTTTCAAAAATAGAAACGCCTTTCAATACAAGATCTTCCATTAAATGGTGGACTGAAACTTCACATTCCCTATCTACTGCGATAATATAATAAGGCAATACTTCACCAACTGCAGTTGTATAAACACCAGCCTGAAGGTGGTAATTCTGGTATATGATGTCTCGTTGGAATTTACGAGGTTCAGCATCTGCACATATTTTCAAATCAATCACAACTTCACCTAATCCATCTAAGAAGGAAATAAATTTCAATCCGTCAAAATCCCATTCAATTTTATGCTCGGTTTGCTGAATGAGGCTTAATACGTATTTGGCAGCTCTATTGCTCAATACTGCATTTGCCATACGTTCAGCAAGCTTATACATATCACTTGAAACTAAGCTTCTGTCTGGAAAACGTTCAATTTGAAAAGCTTTCCATTCCTTGTAAGCTTTGGTTGCCCTTGGGCTTGCGCCCCCTATTTCTTCAACTTTATCGCTGTCTGTGAAAAATTGATCTTCTACTGTGTGAGGTTCTAGAACCATGGCGTGAACCAGTTTACCTAAAAGCATCGAGTCAGTTGTCTCAAACGCCTTCATCTTATAATTGATAAATGCATTTGGACTTCTTTTGAACTTTGACAAAGCAGAATAGCTCAATTTTGAGGAACCTGATTTAATATCCTTGATCAGGTTTTTAATAAAGTTGGCTCTTTTTTCAGCCTCGGAAATATTTTCCAAGGCTGTATTTTCATTTATTAATATCATGGTTAAGCAGTTTTCTTTTCCTTATTATTAGTAGTTGGTAATTCCTTTTTCTTTGCTGTCAATTGAGCAACAAAATCTGTGTCCGCATGAAGCAATTGTGCATCTGCAAATATTTGTGTCAAATCTTCCTTACTAGTTGCGAAATCAATCCTTCTCAAACAGATCAATCTAAGAAATTCAACATTTTCATGTAGTGCCACATTATTATTCCAAATTGTATTTAAACCCACTAGGTCCTTAGCATTTGCCACAACTTTAGGAAGACCAGGTGCAATACCTACAGGTATTGTTTTAGGATCATTGCTGCTTTTATTATCTTCAGGTTTTTTAGAGGATTTATCACCAGGAACTTGATGATCTTCCGAATGTTTAGCGTCGGTATCATCAATGGATCCGGTTGGAACTAAGAAAGAATAAAGTAATGTATTTTTAAGCGCATACGTGGTCGCTTTTCCTGCGCTTTTATCTTGACTGTCTACACCATGGCCATATCCTTCAATGATTTGTGACTCACCGCTTTCATGCATTAGGATATATTTCGTTTTAACTTCTGTAAAAACTGATTGTTTAACCTTAACGCCTGATTTCTGGCCATTATAATAGGTATCTTCTTCCCAACGTTCAATTTTTACTGTAGGGTCAATTTCAATAGGTAACATTACGAGGCCATGCTTTTGCATGGCTTTTCCTACAGCAATTTTTACGTCTTTGTCTGAAACGCCAGAATAGGAATTTTTACCTTCACCTACTGTCATGTTCTTGTCGATGTTCTCTACGTCTTTCATGACAGCGAGAATAGCTTTAACTAGATTTTTCATAGGTTATAATGCGTGTTTAATGTAAATAATTAATACCCCACCAATCGTTGCGAAAACAATTGATAATTTTAAAAGGAAGTAAATACATTCCTTAGCTACGCTAAAATCAGCGTTAGTAGCATTTCCCTCAAGGGAATTTAAATAGTTAAATAATCGTTTCATGTGTGTGTTGCTTTATAATTTGTATAACTAATAATTATCTTTTTAGATACTGTTTTGCTATTTTTTCGGTATCATGGTGATCAAAGAAATCTTCATAAATAACTTCTTCACCATCGATAATATTGATGAAAATAACTTCTGTACCATGGGGTACTTTTTTGAATAGCATATGATCAAACATATTGTGGTTGATGTTGTAAGATTTGTTCATTTGCAGCTTCTAATGCCTCTTTTGCAGCCAAAGAAGTATCAAAATCATCATCGCCTGGATAAACTTTGCTTTCCTTGAAAACAGGATATTCCCATCCTGAAATTGACTCTTTCACCTGATGCATAAAATCTACAACTATTTCAATCAGATCTTCCTCATCATAGAATCCATCATTGTACTTAGAAACAGGACAATAGAAGAATGAAGCAGAATAGCTGTTGCTTTCTTGATCAATTAAAACGAAGTTTTCAACTGACCCCTTAATGATTGTTAAATTATTCATATCTTTGATTGTGTTTAAATACATGCCCCTTCGGGTGTGTGTTACTTTATTAAAGCCTTGCACTTGCAGGGCTTTGTTGTAATTGATATTCAAAGATACAACTAAATACAATTAGATACAACTATTATTTTTAATTTATTTTTTAGATTTATCTAATTTTTTTAAAAAATGTATTTTTAATTGTATTATCCTTGTATTTTCCAGATAAAAATCTTTCTGTTTTCCGTCATGGTTTTAAATTTAAAATGAGGATGGCTAGCTTTCAATCTTTGGATTGTATTGCGTACAGACTGTTTTTTGTAAGCGTTTTCCGAAATACATTGATCAGAAACCGGTAAATCAATTAAAGCTTCTTTTAAAGAAGGTTGTAATTTTTTGTCAATAATTTCCATATATGATGTTTTGGTATTATATTTGAGTATTACGGATGTAATATAAGTTCTATTAAGTTGTATTATTGATTATCAAAAGTACAATTTTTTACAACTTAATTCAAAATTGTATCAAGAAATTTTTCAACATACATGTTAGAAAACTTAAAGATTGCAATTGCTGAAAAATATATTCAACAGAAATTTGCAGCAATAGCCTTGGGAATGAATCCAGGTAATCTAAGTAAACTCATAAAATCCACTCCGGAAGAGGTTGATAATTTACGTACCACTACATTAAATAATCTCAAAAAGAATTTTCCCGAATATAACTTAGAATGGATCCTTGGGAAATCTGATATCAAGTATTTATCCGATCTCCCAGAAAACCATCCTGCTGTTCAGGTAAAATCGAATTCTAAAGTTCTTGGTGAAATCATGGAAAATGAAATGGTTTCTACCGATGATGACGGAAACACAAAATTCTATGAGATATCCCCAGGGGTATATAGGATGAAAGTACCCTTGATTACTGAAACGGCAAAAGCAGGTTCTTTGACTGGCTATGCCGACGCAGAATATTTGGAAGATCAGGAGTACATCTATACTACTGTATTCAAATACCACAAAGGAAGGTATAGGGCTTTTAGGGTAGTAGGAGATAGCATGGATGTGGATAGGAGAACAACATTTGTCCACGGAGATATAATTATTGGACGTGAAATTAATCGTGAGTTCTGGAAATCCAGATTCCATACCCATAAATATCCATTCTATGCATTTGCGACAAAAAAAGATGGTATAATCTTTAAGGAGCTTATTTCCCACGATGTGGAACACGGGATTGTAACCCTACGATCGTTAAATGAAGACAAGGATACTTATCCTGACTTTAAGCTAGATCTGGAAGATGTGAGTTTTGTTTACAATATTGTTAAAAGAGAAGTAGAAATATAAATGGTGAATTGCGTGAAAAAAGACATCAGCCTGGCTGATCATATAATCGAATGCTTAAAAACTAAGGAGGTCTTCAATAATTTTGACACCCATTTTGTTTCGGGTAAAAACCAAAGACCTGCAAGGGAAAAACTGATTTTGGTAAACACTCTTTTTGCAATGCAGGATGATGACACCAAAGAAATAGAAGGTTATATAAACATCAATATCCAAGACTCTGATACGGTATGGATTGAATACATAGGGGAGTTGATCCAGCTCTACGTGGACCAATCGATAATTGCTGGATATAAATTGGACTTTACAACAGAACACCTTTTTAAGGTTTCCCAGGATCTATTCTTCAAAAATCTAAAATTTCATTTTTCAAGTCTATGAATATTGAAAAACCAATCCTAGCATATCGTGATGAAGCAGCACGATTGGTAAAATTCAGGAAAAAATACCAAATCTCCCAAAAAGAGCTTGCCACTGTGCTTGGAACTAAGCAGCCGTATATAAGTAGGACCGAGAAAGGGGAGAACCCTCTTACATTTCAACATCTAAGGGTCTTGAGAAAGAAATACAATCTGAACATCAATTGGTACTGTACCGGTGTAGGGACCATGATATCAGGAGATGAGGACAAATCTACCGTAATGTCAGATCTGAATACTATAAAAAAGGACTATGAAGACCTTTCAAAACTATATGATGATCTAAAGAGGGTTGTCTACAAATTGGTAAGGGATGTTTATGATACCGAAAAATAATTAGATATCAAGCTTCTCCATCCAATCGGCCAACATTCTTGATTTTTCCTCGTTTGTGGCCTTAATATACCTTAAGAACATTTCCTCTTTTTTATGACCGGTTGCCGACATGATCAGGATTGTCGGCACTCCCAACTTAAACATGTTGGTTGCATAGGACCTTCTCCCGGTATGGCTCGTAACCTTTGAACTCCACATTATTTTATTTCCATCTTTATCCTTTTCATAAACCCTATCCAATCCCACTTCATCAAGCGAGCATATTTTTTTAATGGTCCTATTGAAATGCTGGTTGCTGCAAATCGGAGGTAATTTATTATCGTATTTTGCTAGTACTTCTTTCAACCCCTTCATTATCGGTATTGTAACCCGGTTTTCCGTCTTGTCCTGTTTGAGCCTAATGAATCCATCTTCAATATCTGTTACTTCAAGCTTTGAGAAATCGCTAAACCGTAAAGCAGAATAACACGCAATTAGAAACAGATCCCTAACATGATGATAGTATTCATCGATATCTGCATCCTGGATGGTCCTGATTTCCTCAAGTGTTAGGGCTATACCAGTAGAATCATATTTTGGAGCAATAAATCTTTTGTTCTTGTGTTCCGTATTGTTATGGAGCTTATCGTCAAAGCCTTCATTCATAAATGCTTTGATATCGCGTACCCTCGTGGAAAATGTACTGATTTTTCTTTTCTTAACATTTAGTAAATAATTCCTATAGTCCATGTAAAAAGAAACATCAATATCATCGAAGCCAATTTTTGCCAGACCTTTGTGTTTGAGGTATTCTTTCAATGATGCAATTGTAGTGGAGGGATTTCTTAGGCTATTCTCTTTGTAATTCAAACCCTGCCTGTTTCCATTTACGATTGATCTCTTTCCAACTTTGCGCTGACCTTGGACATACTCACAATATGAAATAAAATCTGATGGATCAAACCCATCGGCTACAGGCACTTCTATCTTTTCAGGTTTGAATTCGGCTGATAACCTTCTTTTTAGCTCATTGTTATCATGGATATTTTCATTTACAGTCAATGTAACAACAAATGACAGCATTTCGTTGAGCCTCCTATTATAATGATCAGAATAGATATAACCTTTCTTCAAAGGTTTCTTTGAATTGCTTTCCCAATATTTTTCATTGTAAAATTTATTTTCTATCCTTATTCCAGTATAGTACTCCAATCTTTTTGGAGTTCCATGGGAATAATACAGCCACAATTGGCCATCATCCTCATTTGTCCTTCTTTTTAAATAAATTTTTGGGATTGACATAAGCTAAACACTATACTGCACACAGGAAAGTGTGTGCATAAAGATATAAATAAATACTAAAAAATATAGCAATGAAAATAAAAAAGCCCTTCCAGAAATGAAAGGGCTCTATTTTTACCTTTTGAATACTCTCGGATACTTTGAGAGATTTAGCTTAGTAGCGGGGAGCAGGATCGAACTGCCGACCTCAGGGTTATGAATCCTGCGCTCTAACCATCTGAGCTACCCCGCCGTTTTTCGGTATGCAAAGATAGCAAATAGGAATAATTATCAAAGAATATTTTACACAATTTTAGAGGATAATTCATCCAAACAAACCCAAAAATTCACAACCAATTTATAGTCAAAAAGATAGCATATGGAATAATAACCCTATTTTTTCGTACCTCACAATCTTACCAACGCCCTAAAACTGTTAATAATGCCGTTTTTGTGAATAAAGATTTTAATTAGATTTTTTTGAATATTGGATTAAATGATTATTATTACAAAAAGTAGCATGAAATTATGCTAAGCGATTACTAACAAGAATAAAATAGATCTACTTATAAATATCATATGGCAGAAAAGATTAAATTAAATTTAGAATATGTATTAAATTCTTCACCTAGAATTCTCTTTCCTTACCTCCAGGAGCCAAATGAACTTGCTCAATGGTTTGCAGATGATGTGAATTATCATGATGGTATTTATGAATTTATTTGGGACAACGAGTCTCACCGTGCAAAGCTGATTGCAACAAAAGAAAACAAAAGCGTCAAGTTCAAGTGGCTGGATGATGAACCCTATTTCTTTGAAATTGAAATTATCCAAGACGAATTGACAAACGATGTAGCGTTGAGCGTAACGGATTATGTAAAAGAAGACAATCTGGACGACAGAAAACTAATCTGGAATAACTCTATTGGGTACCTACAAAGAGTTATTGGAGCATAAAAAAGATTTTATTCGCTGAGCCCCTAGACTATGTTTAGGGGCTCTTTGTATTTAAGGATACCACTTGAATGATCCTAGTCACCTTTAACGATTTTCTAACATTTTTCAGAATACAAAAAGCGTATATTTGCATCAGGACCATACAATTGAATCTTCAAGCGTGAAAATTGGTCAGATTAGTTAACATGAAAAAAGTAAACTTACTCATATTACAAGCATTTATAAAGCCCTTCTTGGTGACTTTCTTTATTGTCATGTTTGTATTGTTGATGTTGTTTTTATTCAAATACATTGATGATCTCATTGGTAAAGGGTTTCAATGGTATGTGATTCTGGAGCTGTTGAGTTATCAATGTGCAGTCCAGCTATCGATGGCATTGCCATTGTCCATGCTCTTGTCTTCGATCATGACCTTCGGAAACTTGGGTGAGAGTTATGAGCTTGTCGCTATTAAGG
This sequence comes from Sphingobacterium sp. 1.A.5, assembly GCF_002734235.1. Taxonomy (NCBI): domain Bacteria; kingdom Pseudomonadati; phylum Bacteroidota; class Sphingobacteriia; order Sphingobacteriales; family Sphingobacteriaceae; genus Sphingobacterium; species Sphingobacterium sp. 1.A.5. The sequence goes on along the minus strand of NZ_PEBA01000002.1, from coordinate 38,594 downwards.
CTGCCGGAGTTTCCTTACGTAAGGCAATGACCCCGTTGTTTATCGTGGTGGGGCTGTTCAGTGCTGGTTCTTTTCTCTTTTCGGATTATATCCTACCAGTGGTAAACTTGAAAATGGGATCCTTGTTGTATGATGTAAGAAAGAAAAAAGCCGATTTCTTTATTAAACCTGGCGTTTTCAACAATACCATCCCTGGCTATTCCATCCGTGCGAAAGGAAAGAGCGAAGATGGTACAACTCTGCATGACCTGATGATCTATGAGCATCCTTCTGGTGGTACTGCAACTAACGTAACTTTTGCTAAGGAAGGGTACATCCAGAATTCAGCGGATAACAACTATATGGTCTTGGAATTAAAGGATGGAGTAAGATACGAAGACTCAAGGTCGGAGAACGCAAAACGATACGATCCTAGACAACAGTTTACCCGATTCAGGTTTAAAGAGACAACCACCAAATTTGACATGGGCAGTTTTGCCATGAATAGGACCGACCAGGACCTGTTTAGGTCTCACCACCAGATGTTGAACTTGAAACAACTCAGGATGTACTCGGATTCCAACAGGATTCAGATCGACAGCCTGGAACGCATTAATTCTACCGAAGCCAAGCGATATGTCAATTATTATTCTGATTATTTCAGGAATGGCAGCCAAGGTCGGACCAACACAAAGGTAGGATTGCCCGACCTGGAGAAAAATGGTCAGATGCGGATGGCAATCAACAATGGATTGAGCCAAGCACGGCAGATCAAAGATATGGCCGTAAACCGCGAGGCAGAGTTCAGCCCCTATGCCGAAAAGGATATCCGTTACGACATTGAGTGGCACCGAAAATTCACGCTTGCAGTATCCTGTCTATTACTGTTTGGCATTGGAGCACCATTGGGTGCAATTATCCGTAAAGGAGGATTGGGATTACCCGTTGTTATGGCGATTATATTTTTCTTAATCTACCACGTCATTGCTACAGTGTCCGAAAAAGCAGCAAAAGATGCCAGTCTTACACCTATGTGGGGCATGTGGATGGCCATCATTGTACTGACGCCACTGGCAATATTCCTGACTTATAAATCTACCTCCGATTCTGCATTATTTGATGCCGATCAATATAAGATCAAGGCGCAGGCAATATGGAACAAAATAATCGGATTCTTCAATAAGAAAAAAGAAATCAAAGAGAACAAAAGTTCTCCAGCATAAAATCTTCAAAATAAAAGAAATGGGCTTCAAAATCGAAGCCCATTTTCATGTTAACTATATACTTCAGATTAATTTCCTCCACGAACCCTGCTCTGCTCATCGCTAGTGTCCTGTTTTCTTACCTTTTTGCTAATCTCCTTCCCTATTTTCAATGTCGCTGAAAACAATATGGTCCTAGAATCCAAGTTGAATTTCTGATTCATTCTTACACCTCCAATATGAGACTCTGCTTGATAGTTCATAGTCTTGAATATATCATTGGCAGCAAGCTTTAAGGATAGTTTATCATTCCAAACCGATTTCATCACTCCAGCAGAAACAAACCCCCTCCCTTTCTGACGAAATACACCATCAGTCTGGGGTGAATTATATTGCCCATTCAGTTCAAAAGACCAGCTTTTAGGAAATTTAAAAACATGGGTACTCTGCAAGGAATAAGACCACTCCCGGTTATCGATTTTCTCGTTATTGAAAGATCCGAAATAATGATTTTCAAACACGTTTCCATTATTGATCGTAGTCCAGAAACTAACAGGAGAATAAGTGTGGTTTATATTTAAACCCTTATTTCTAAATCCTTCAATATTTGCAATCGACCTGATCGTCACATTTTGTTCCGGCAATTGGGTGAGGACACTAGTCATTACATCTTTCACATCGGTATAATAGAAAGAGGCATGAAGGTTTCTGCCAAATGAATAATTCAGTTCAATTGAGTTGGCAAGTTCAGGCTGCAACAAAGGATTCCCTTCAAAAAACACAAAGGCATCAACATAATAACGGAATGGATTAAGGTTTTCATAATCCGGCCTATTGATCCTTCTGCTATATGAGACCTGCAAACTGTGCATATCGTTGATTTTCCTGCTCACAGAAGCACTTGGAAAAAGATGGCTATAATTCCTCTCATTAACAACTGCATTGGTCAGTTGGTTGCCTATAGCATTGGTTGCCTCAAATCGCAGTCCAGCAGTGATATTCCAATCATTGGCCTCCAAAAGATAGTTGGCATAGGCAGCATGGATTTTCTCCTCATATAAGAAATGATTGCTGGTACTTTTGTCATTTACCCATTGCCCGTTTCTTAATGTATCATTGATAGCATTATTATCTGCTTTAACAAAACTACTTTTCCAACCTACCTCTAGATTCTGATGTTCACCTAGATGATGTAAATAGTCTAACTTACCAACATAAAGCTTAGTGGATGATGGTGTTTTATTTTTTCTGTGAGAAAAGAAACTAGGCTGGTAGGCTGTCTTCTGAAAATCTGACCTCAACTCCTGATCGGCTTTATAATCAGCGTTCATATATTCAAAATCAGCAGATAGAAGGTGCTCCTTCTTTCCCATCGAATGTTGAATATTTGCCATGACAGTATGGTTGTTCCATTTGCTCACATTGCTGTTATCGGTAAGTGAATTCGATATCATTTCATCATTGAGAAACAGTATATTATTATAACCATTATTGAAATTCTTATAAGTTCCGAAGCTGCCTGACCAAGCTAATCCCATAGAAAGTTTTTCAGAGGCTTGAAAATCAATTCCAACTTTTGCATTGTTAGTTTCTAGAGGTTCGTCCGTCTGAGAATATTGCATTGATTTCCTGGCTTGGCTATCATTGGGATTTTTCTCAAAGAAACGGTCAAAGTTTCGATATTCCCTTTCCCCACGATAACCCCTATCATAACCGGCACTAAAATTCCATTTATTGATTTGGCTATTAAAATTGAACCCTGCACCATATCTTTCTTTTCTGCCGGCACCAGCAAAACTGTTCACAGAAAGGTTATAGCCTGCTTTTTTCCCGTTTTTCATCACGATATTAATCATTCCGCCCATGCCTTGAGCATCATATTTCGCCGATGGATTTGTAATCAGTTCAATGCTTTTTATGGAAGATGACTGAGTGCCCTTTAAGAGGGTAGCCAAATCTTTAGGTGATAGATAGGATAATTTTCCATTGATCATCACCGCAACATCTGACTTCCCGCGCATACTGATATTCCCATCATCATCCACTTTAACAGCAGGTGCTCGTTGGAGTATTTCGAGAGCCGTCATACCTTCAGACAAAACGCTATTCTCAATATTGATAACCATACGGTCCGATTTCCTCTCAATAAGCTTGCGCTCACCTGTTACTTGAATTTCCTCAATGTTCTGAAAAATTGCTGTTAATTGTAAAATTCCCAATTTCAAACCATTATTGGGAATATCCAAATCCTTCTTCTGAAATTCGGAATAACCCAATAAAGTTATTTTCAAATCATATCTTCCAGGTTTGATTTCCAGAGAGAAACTTCCATCATCTTTAGAACTGACTGATTTTTCATCTCCTGATAAATGGTTTTTCAATATAATGGTAGCCTGACTGACGGCAGAATTTTCTTCGTTATGGATAATTCCTTCAATTTTGCTTTGTCCAAAAAGGACCGTTGAAAACAACAACAATAAAGCACATAGTTTATGACGTAATAGCATATATATAGATTATATTTAATGGAATGGCTTATTGTTTTCATAGATAAAGATGTTAGGCTCTAGATACTTTCTTTTTTTTCTTTCTTCTGCCCCACCAGATTAAGAATCCTGTAATTGGCAATGAAGTGGCAATCACCCCCGCCAAGAAAGTTGATAATTTCCCGAATTGTCCCCACCATTGGCCCATATGCAATTGCCAAACATAGTTCTCTACCTTTTCATGTAGCACAAATGGCCTTTCAACCTCAATATGTTGACCGTTATATTTATCATAGACTTCCATACCTAGGTTTTCTGTGCTTTTTAAACCTGATACCCCCATCTGAAAGGTATAAGCACCAACATTATCGAGACTATAAAGCCAAATGGATGCATTCTTCTTATCTGGATTTTTTTCCAGGGCTTGGTAAGCAAATTGAGCAAGATCCAAGGAAGTCTTTGATTTATCCTCTGCAGGCAATGCAGCCTCCAGATGCTCATCAGACCCGCCAAATGACGTGATAATAGCCGTACCTAAGGAGCCATGAAAAAAGATGATGATGCCTGTAGCACTTAGAATAAAACACAACAACAGCGAATAGAATCCATAAACATTGTGAAGGTCATAATTCAATCTTTTGAATTTCGCTTTCCATTTGATCGTGAAACTATCCTGTTTTACCTTCCTCGTCCATCTTTTTGGCCACCACAAGATCAATCCTGTAATGCAGCTAATCAGAAAAATTACGGTAGAAATTAAAACAACCCATCCTCCAAATGCATGCGCCAACAGATTGGAATGAAGATGCGCAGTTACAAAGAAGAAATGTATGGTATAATCGACTTTCAATACTTCAGCCGTATAGGGATTGATATAAATAAGATTTAATTTTTTGGTTTCCTCATTGAAAGCTCTAGCCCTAACCGATCTTTTAGGATCATTGAAAAACACCAATTGAGAGATTTTAAGATTAGGATTAAATTTCTGAACAGATTCCATCAATTGATCCGCAGTTGCTTTAGGTCCTCCCAATTCCACATTCTTGGCATCACCAGCTGATAGTTCCAATATTTCATCGCAATAAACGATAATAGTCCCTGTAAGACATACAAAGACTACAATCAATCCAGAAACTATAGATGGCCACAGGTGTAACCAAGCGTTTAATCGGGTAAACCAATTTTTACCCTTCTTTTTAGGAGGTGCAGCACTGCTGACTGGCTTAGGTTTTGTTTTCAGTTCGAAATTTTGCATGTCTTGATAGGTGATTAGAAATAAACTACCGCGAGTGTTTATCCTCGCAGTAGTTTGGCATTAGAAAAATCAAATTAGAACTTGAATGATAAATTAGCTAAGAATTCGAATGGCCTTTGCGGTTTACCAAACATATCCCAATATTTTATATTAGCAATGTTGTTTAATTTTACACCAACACGGTATTTGGGCTGGTCATAAAATACAGTACCATTAATTACTGCGTAAGATGGGATATAGAAATCATCTGCAATATTCATCAATACTTTGTCTACATAATTAAATCCAGCTCCAAATCCCAACCCTTTCACTCCATTGTCCAAGAATTTGTATGATGTCCATAAATTAGCTACATGTTTTGGAGTCCATGCCGGTGTTTTCCCAAGGATATCCTCTTCTCCCTTCACATATTTATTATCATTGTATCCATAGCCTGCAATAATATTCCAACCTCTTACAGGGTTTGCAATGAGGTCTACTTCAAATCCCTCACTTTTCTGCTCTCCGTCCTGAATGTTAACCCCAGTGGTTACCTCCATCAGCCTATTGGTGACCTTAATGTTGTAATAACTAACCGTTGCATTGATAAGACCATCCATCAGCTCGAATTTTGCTCCGGCCTCAATTTGGTTTGCTTGCTCAGGCTTCCACTTGATAATATCCGCTTGTTCAGGATCATCATTAATATTGGCAATACCTCTGGATGCAGCAATGTTCGTGAAACTGTTCATGTAATTCGCAAAAATCGAAACCTTGTCTTTTATCGGTTGATATACTAGTCCGATTTTGGGAGAAACATTGACTTGAGTATAGCCTTCAGTCTCGGTATAAGATTCTGGTGTTGCTCTTTGCTCTACCTTACCATTCTCGTCTTTTATCTCAGGCTGCCCCGGACTATAAGATTTAATGGTACCTTGTTGGAATCTATTAACCCTAGCACTCAGCATCACGAAAAATCGATCCGAAACATTAGTAACATTAGAAAGATAAGCACTGGATACATTGTACTTACTATCATCAACCCCATCTCCAAAACTCCTTTCACCTCTAGAAAGATCAACCTCAGAACGAGACAATGGTTTCCATGCCTGATCCTTTACGGATACCGTGTCATAGATAGCAAAGAATGGAACCATATATAAGTTTTTATTGGTATAGAATGTGGCATCAAGACCTAATAAAACCTTATTTTCTACTGATCCTACTTTATAAGAACCATTGAAATTTTGCTGGATTACGGAAAAGTTCAGACTGTAATCATCAAATATTCTATAACGGCGCTCGATTCTGTTGTCATCAACAATCATCGGAACCATAAAAATAGAACCCTTGTCGCCTGCGTTATTGTATAAGTAAGATGTTCTTGAAGTCCAATTTTCTGAAATCTGATGCTCAATCTCAGCACCAATGTTAATGTTGGTCCTATTGGTGGCGATATCATTTGAAGTAAGGGATCGATCATAAGGTAGATCCCATTCCTTCATATTTGACATGGTTAATTTATGTGTATTTCTTATATACGCCACCAATGGTTTTGTTGAATTGTACAGATCAGCATCAAACCTTACATTGGTCTTTGCTCCTGCTTTAAACAATAAGCTGGTCGCAAATCCAAAAGCCTTGCTCTTACCTTCATTTTGAAAACCATCATTGGTCATTCCCATGACGTTGAAACGTCCTAATGCAGTCCTGTCTTTATTTAACGGCGCATTAACATCTGCGGTCAACCTGTTCATGCCGAAGCTTCCGGTAATATAACTTACCTCTCCTCTGAAGGATTCAAATGGTTTCTTGGTAACGTTATTAACCACACCACCATAGGAAGTTACTTGAGCACCAAAAAGTGTAGCGGAAGGTCCCTTTAACACTTCGACCTTTTCTAAGTTGAATATTTCAGATACAGCTCTCGTGTTCACGGGAAGGCCATTCCTAACCATTCCTGAATTAAAGGTCGAAAAACCACGCAATAGAATGCCATTCCCACTGTCATTTATCCCATTGGAAACTACAGCTGAAGGAACTTGACCTAAAGCAGAAACATAATCTGTTGCTGCCGTTTCCATGATCAACTCTTTTGTAATGACACTATATGCTTGTGGATTTTCAAGATTTGCCAAGGGCATTCTCGCGATATCCTGAGTTTCTTTCCTTGCGTATTTATTCCTTTGGATATCCGATACAATGACTTCTCTTAATTGCGTAGAATTCGACTGTACCGTTATACGGTCCACCTGCAAAGTTTGTCCAGATTGAATCGTTACAGGAACTTCTTCGACCGTATAATTTGCATAAGTTACTTGTAGAACATATTTGCCAACAGGTGCAGTTAATATAAAATGACCCGTTTCATCTACGGCTGTATTATAACGGGTATCCTTTAAGCGGATCGAAGCATAGGATAATGGTTTACCATCAATGGTATAAACCTCTCCTTGAATGATGCCCGTCTGTTGGGCTAATAAAACTATTGGAATTAAGATTAAGATAGAAATCGTTAATGTAACCTTTAAAAATTGTTGAGTAAAATTTCCAAACATATATAAAACTTATTTAGATTAAATATAAATAATGAGGCAAAAGTATTACATTTGAAATTCCATTGATAACATTTAAGGGATATAAGACAACATATAAAGGATAAAATGAAGACCGTGACGCTAAAAGAACTCTATGGCAAAGATCATTTACATGAACTTTTAGACTCCACTGATCATCAGCAACTTAACAATGGATTTGAATTCAAATGGATTAAAAATGAATTGATAGAAGGTAAGTTAATGAAGTACCATGACGAAATGGTAACGGTCAGTTTTCAAGAGTGGAAGCTACATCAACCCTTTCTCTTAAGAGTGAACCACCAGTTTCCAATGATCAAAGTACAGTTTGAAATAGAAGGAAACTCTAATTTTGAAAGTGTCAACAATAAATCTATTGTTATTCCAGGAAACCATTACCAATTTATCAATATCCCTAAGACCAATGGATATATTGCGTATAACAGCTCTAGAAAAGTCTTGGATATTCATATTGAGGAAGATTATTTATTTGAATTACTTAAAACTCAAGGTTATTCTGAAAAGCATTTACGAGAGCATTTTTTGTTAAAGAATTACACCTTTTACCGTGAGGCATCAGTGATTAATGAACATCAAAAAAAATTAATCGAAGAGTTGCTGAATCATCGCTATCAATCTGAATTTGCCAAACAGTTTATAAGGACAAAAGCTCTAGAGTTGATCATTACTGTTTTTGCCGGCGCAAACAATCAGCTAAACGCTGTGAAATGGTCGCAGAATGACATTGAAATTATGTTAAATATAAAAAGTTACCTGGATGAGCATTTTCATGAAGAATTACATTTAAAAACTTTGACCCGAAAATTCGGAATCAATGAATATAAATTGAAAAATGCGTTCAAGGATTTATTTGATGATACTGTATTCAGTTATATTAGAAAGCAAAAATTAAAACGTGCAAAATATCTCTTATTAAATTCTGATTTAGAAATCAAGGAAATTGCTTTCTTGACAGGATTTAAGTATTCTCATCATTTCTCTAAGGTTTATTTTGATCACTATCATATTAAACCACAAGAGTTCAGGATTCAACATTCATCTTAATTCTTTTCAGATTTTGATTTTATAAGAGAATATTCTAATTTTAATAAAATGATTGTTTAAACAACAAATGATTTGTCAAACCAATTTAAATAAGTTTTCCCCTGTATGTATTTAGTGTAGAGGCAAGATTTATGACAACATACTTATAAAATAATGGTTAATAAGCCCTACCTTTGTAACAATATTAAAAGCAAATGAAAATCCAATTAAATACGATTGAAGAAGCAATCGAGGACATTAAAGCAGGAAAGGTCATTATTGTTGTCGATGATGAGGACCGTGAGAATGAGGGGGATTTTGTCACTGCAGCACGTAATGCTACTCCAGAAGTCATAAATTTCATGGCTACCCATGGTAGAGGCCTTGTTTGTGCACCTTTAACTGAGGAGCGTTGTAAGGAATTAAACCTGGGATTGATGGTAAATACCAATACTGCGGTGTATGAAACTAATTTTACTGTTTCTGTGGATCTTCAAGGATATGGCTGTACCACAGGTATATCTGCTTCAGACCGATCTAAAACCATTAAAGCATTAATTGATCCAAATATCAGACCGGAGGAATTAGGTCGTCCAGGCCATATTTTCCCTTTAATTGCTAAAGACGGGGGCGTATTGCGAAGAACAGGTCATACAGAAGCATCTGTAGACTTAGCTCGTTTGGCAGGATTTGAACCCGCAGGTGTACTTGTTGAAATCTTAAAGGATGATGGTGAAATGGCACGCTTACCAGACTTAATCAAAGTAGCTGAGCGTTTCGACTTAAAAATAGTATCCATTGAGGATTTAATTGAGTACCGCCTCAAACATGATACCCTAATTAAAGAAGAAGTAAGTGTTGAAATGCCAACGGAATGGGGAGATTTCAAAATGAAAGCTTTCACTCAAAAGAATACTGGCGAACAACATTTAGCACTCTACAAAGGTGAATGGAATGAAGATGAACCTATCTTGGTAAGAGTACACAGCTCTTGTGTGACAGGTGATATTTTTGGTTCATGCCGTTGTGACTGTGGACCGCAACTTCATAAATCAATGGAAATGATCCAAAAAGAAGGTAAAGGTATTATTGTATACATGAATCAAGAAGGCAGAGGCATAGGATTAGTGAATAAGCTACATGCCTATAAGCTTCAAGAAAATGGTGTAGATACAGTCGATGCAAATCTTCAATTAGGATTTAAACCGGATTTACGCGATTACGGAGTCGGAGCACAAATATTGAGATATATGGGCGTGACTAAAATGAAATTGATGTCAAATAACCCAACAAAACGTGCTGGATTAATTGGATACGGCTTGGAGGTGGTAGACAATGTGCCTATCGAAATCGTTCCAAATAAATATAATGAAGGTTACTTGAAAACAAAAAGAGATAAAATGGGACATTCCCTAAATAATCTTTAATAATATTGAAATGGAGGTTTTATACCTCCATTTTGTTTTTGAACCCCATGGTTCTACTTTAGAATAAACATTTCTTTAAACCAATTGTTCGATAAAAAAATAGACTATGAAGAATTCCCTTTTAATTGAAAAAGCATATCTTAACGGATCATTTATCAGTTCCAAAAAAACATTTGAGGTCATCAATCCATCCACGTTAAAACCCGTGGGTTCATTGCCAGACTTAACTGTTAAGGATTGTCAGAAATTCATCGATACAGCCCATAAATCTTGGGAAGCCTGGAAATCAACCCCTGTAGGCGAACGATCCAAGATGCTCAGGAATCTTTATAATTTAATCAACGAACACAAACAAGAACTTGCTGAAATTATGACCTTAGAGAGTGGAAAACCTCTCCAAGAATCATTGACAGAAGTAGACTATGCCAATTCATTTATTGACTGGTTTGCAGAAGAAGGAAAAAGAGCTTATGGAGAGACTATACCTTCTTTGGCAGGCAATACACGGATGCAAACCATTAAACAAGGTGTTGGTGTGGTGGCAGCCATTACGCCTTGGAATTTCCCATTGGCCATGATAACACGCAAAGTAGGACCAGCATTGGCAGCAGGTTGTACTGTAGTATTAAAACCAGCTTCACAAACTCCATTCTCAGCAATTGCATTAGCTAAATTAGCCGATAAAGCAGGCATCCCTAAAGGGGTATTCAATGTTATTACCTCTAAGGATAGCAAAGGAATTGGGAAGGAATTGGCAACCAATGAAAAAATCAGAAAAATATCATTCACAGGATCTACTTCCGTAGGGCGCACGTTAATGGAACAAGCCGCTTCAACTATTAAGCGTATATCATTAGAGCTTGGTGGCAATGCTCCATTCATTGTGTTTAATAATGCAGACATCGATAAAGCAGTAAAAGGTGCTGTTTCAGGAAAATTCAGAAATACAGGACAAACCTGTGTGTCCATCAACAGATTTTATGTTCAAGAAGAAGTATACAAGGAATTCAGCACGAAATTAACGGAAGCCGTTAAGGCCTTGGCTGTTGGTGATGGTCTTAAAAAAGGAACACAAGTTGGCCCATTGATCAATTCTGAAGGCTTGAAAAAAGTTGAAGAACATGTCCAAGATGCTATTGACAAAGGAGCAAAAGTAGCAACAGGTGGCAAACCAATAAAGGGCCTATTCTATGAACCTACCGTATTGATCGATATGCCAAAGGATAGCGTGATTTCAACAGAAGAAACATTTGGACCTATATGTGCCTTATTTAAATTTAAAACTGAAGATGAAGCTATTAAATTAGCTAATGACACTCCTTTTGGCTTGGCATCATATTTCTTTAGTGAGAATGTAAATCAATGTTTCAGGGTTTCTGAACAATTAGAAGCTGGAATGGTTGGCGTAAATACTGGACTTATTTCAAATGCCTCCGCTCCTTTTGGAGGAGTTAAGCAATCAGGACTCGGAAGAGAAGGATCCAAATACGGTTTAGACGAATATATAGAAGTAAAATATATCTGTTTTGGAGGAATCTAACCTCCAAAACATTACCAGATATGATATCTTAAACCTAGCATGACATAGTTAGGCTCAGTGATCCCATCCTTAAATTGATACTTCAGTTTATAAGCAGTGTATAAGGATAGGTCTACGGTTGGAAAGTAATAGCTCAATCCTACCTGACCATTTGCTTTCGTAAAATTTTCTTTCCTACGGATAGGTTGGTCATCAGGTCCTTCCACTGAATAGTCATAGGTAAAAAATTCTTGACCAAGGCCTGCTCCTAGAAAAATATTGAAATTCGATTTTTCCTTATCAAAGATATTCACCAAATAATCAGCACCTACGGCCAAAAGATCTCCCCTACCGTGGATTTGAGCTTGAACAGACTGATGGTTGCTGAAGTCATATTTACCTTGTACCCCGAAACTAGCATCATAAGCGGCATCATCTAATTTTAGATCACCAAAAAGTCCAAAAGCCCAGTCGTGTTCTTGTGCATTAAGAGCTAATGGAAAAATAAAAGCACATAAAATCCAAAGTAATTTCTTCATAATATATTGATTAATCTACTTGCTCACCCTTGGCCTTCCGGTATTTTTTATAGAGCTTAACAAGTATCATGAGTACAATTCCTAATCCTACAATTCCCACTACGCCAAAAATCCATCCAAAAGCTGATTTCAAGATGACCAAAAATACAATGGCAAATAAGATAATGGTGGACACCTCATTCCACATCCTTAATTGAGTGGATGTCCATGTTGATTTTTCATCTCTTAACTGATGCATGATTTGCTGGGATTTGAAATGATAGAGAACAAGTGCAGCAACGAAACATAACTTAACTTGCATCCATCCTACAGTCAACAATGCTGGGTTTACATATAACATCACCAGGGCTGATGCTATTGTAAGGTACATCGCTGGAGTTGTGATAACCCACCACAGCCTGTTTTCCATGACCACAAACTGTTTGTGCAATACTTGGTATTCAATATCAGTCTTTTGTTTTGCCTCGGTATGATAAACGAATAATCTAGGCATATAAAACAAACCTGCCATCCAACAAATAACAAAAATGATATGTATCGCTTTCGCGTATAAGTAAAGCATAAATCTTATTAATAACCAAAAATAGAAATTATATCCTCAATTAACGCCATGCTAACGTAATGATATCATAGAAAAGGAGCCTTCACAATGTGGAGGCTCCTTTTCTATGTTTAAAATATTAATATCTGAATTCTTTAATAACGTCAATAGCGTACTTAACGTTGTCAAATGGCATATCCGGCATAATACCATGGCCTAGGTTAAATATAAATCCATTCTCACCGCGCATACGCTCGAATAATTCTAAAATCTTTTTCTTGATAACAGGCTTATCTGCATATAATACAAATGGATCTAAATTTCCTTGAACTGCCATATTATGAGGTAAGGCTTTTTTGATGTTCAATAGGTCTGCATTCCAATCCACGGATACTACATCTGGATTTGCATCTGCCATAATCGGAGCAAACACAGAACTTCCTTTACTGAATGAAATGATTGGAACATCTTTTCTATTCAGTTTAGATATGATGTATTTATTGTATTTATGGGAGAATTCCTGATAATCATTCCATGATAGAGCCAGTGCCCAACTATCGAATAATTGTAAAGCATTCACTCCGGCCTCAATTTGCATGTTCAGATAATCTACCGTCACATCTGCAATTTTTTGTAAAATGCTGTGTGCCAATTCAGGCTGATTGTTCATAAAGGTCTTCGTCAATTTGAAGTCTTTTGAAGAACCACCTTCTACTAAATAGCTCAAAATAGTGAAAGGGGCACCTGCGAATCCAATCAAAGGAACAGAACCATCTAGACGATTTTGGATCACACGGATAGCATCACCTACATATTGCAATTTGTCCAAACAATCTACATTTAAGTATTCAGCATCTTTTGCTGTCCTGATCGGATTGGAAAATCTTGGCCCAACACCTTGCTCGAAAGAAAGGTCTCCACCCATCGCTTCCGCAGTAACAAGGATATCCGAAAATAGAATAGCTGCATCAACACCCAAGAGGTCTATTGGCAGCATGGTAACATCTGCGGCAACCTCAGGAGTTTTGCACATCTCTAGAAAGGAATATTTGTTCTTGATTTCCCAATATTCTTTCATGAATCTTCCTGCTTGACGCATCATCCACACTGGAGGTCTCTCCGTAGGCTGCGATAACGCAGCACGAATCAATAGATCGTTTTTTAAATTTTTGTCCACTATTTATGCTTATTTACTTCGTTTTGTATTTTCTCAATAATTGACTGTTGCCGCGCTGTCAACCGAAGTTTGGTCGCAACATCTAAATAGGCTTGTACACGTTCATAATCGTGCTTCCTCAGGTTGATATTGGCAAGGTTGATCAAGACCATACCCTTTTCATTGTCCTTACGCCATGGTAATCTTGAAGCTAATTGAAAATGATATTCAGCCTCCTCAATCCTATCCTCCTTCAAAGCGATGTTACCCATCATAAATTCATAGAAGTTACGCCTTCCTTTTCTTAGTTTATCAGGGTTCTTGATCTCCGCCAAAAGTTTCTTCGTTTTCTCATAATCTTGCTTATGAAAAGCTTGAGTCGCTAAATAAACCGTACCTTCTTTCAGATAACTCCAAACCAGGTAGGTAATACCGCCGAAAATATAGACAGCAATATTGTAATGCTTAGCGTAGATAGCATACAATAGGAATGCAATCGCAATTGCGATTACTATTTTTCGAGCTTGATTAGTCATCTGTAAGTTTAGTTCGAATTATCAGTAAACTTATATCCTACCCCACGAATGGAATGGAAATAAATTGGGTGTTTTTGATCAGGTTCAAAATATTTCCTGAAAGTCAGGATAAAATTATCAATGGTACGTGTTGAAGGATACACATCGTAATTCCAAACCGTCTCTAGGATTTGTTCACGAGAAACTGCTTCATTTCGGCGCTCAATCAATAACTTTAACAACATCGTTTCTTTTTTGGTCAAAGAAGTAATGGTACCATCAGCATGATGTAGTTCAAATGAATTGAAATAAATGGTCTTATCACCAATGGTATAGGAATTCAGTTCTTTCAAATCCTCACCTTTCATGCCTCTGCGGATCAAATTGCTAACACGTAAGATCAGTTCTTCAAGGTTGAATGGTTTAACCAAATAATCATCAGCACCTTTTTTCAAACCCGTAATGCGGTCTTCAGAGCTGTTTTTGGCAGTCAAAAACATAATAGGAACTTCAGAATTCTGAAGCCTGATCGTTTCTGCTACTTGAAAGCCATCAATTTCTGGGATCATCACATCTAGGATAATCAGATTGAAACGCTCTTCCTTAAATATTTTTAATGCTTTCTTACCATCTGTCGCGGTAGTAACACGGTATCCTTCAAGCTCCAAGTTCAATTTGATAGCTTCCAAAAGATGCTCTTCGTCTTCAACTAATAGTATACGTTGTTTAGTTTGCATAATTTTCAAAAATAACTTCAAAAATGCTACCCGTTGGGTTATTATTTTTCACCCGAATGGTGGCATTGTGTTTTTGTAATACTGTTTTAACAATATATAACCCCAAACCAGTCCCTTTGGTTTTACGGGTTGCCTCACTGCCTACTCGATAAAACTTATTAAATATAAGTTTTTTTTCTTCATCGGGTATTCCTTCTCCATGATCTGTCACAGAAAAAAGAAGGTTTCCAGCCTGTTGCTGCAACTTCACAAAGACGGTGGCACAGGGAGGTGAATATTTGACAGCGTTCTCAACCAAATTCGTGATGACGTTGGTGATCGCAAATTTATCCGCTTTGAGTTCAATGTTGGGCTCCAAATCATATTTTATAATCTGCGATTTGCAAGCATTTTTCTGAAGACGGTCAATAATCTCTTCAACCAAAACCGTCATGTTAAAAGCCTCCTTCGGCAATTGATAAGCTCTGTTCTCCAATTTAGTCGTTAATAATACGTTTTCAACCAAATCATCCAAGCGCTCAATATCCTTTAGTGAATTCGCCAAAAAAACCTTTTGCTGTTCCCTGTCTAGGTCCCTTTTCAAAATGGTTTGGATATACAACTTCACAGATGCCAATGGAGATTTCAATTCATGGGTAATCGCCAACAGAAAGTTTTGTTGTTGCTGGTTAATTTCATGCTCTCTTTTTACTTGCTTTTTAAGCTTTAAAGCCCCCCAAACAAAAATCAGCATGAAAATAAGACCTTCCCCTATAATCATACCTTTGCGGTCAGGTTCAAATTTTACAAGAATATAACCCCACCATAGCAATTGTGTAATTGCATAAAATATAAGAAAATAAAATAGAAATAAAGCTTTCTTCATATACTATGTTTCCTGCGCAAATGTACTTAAATACGTCCTTATTAGGAAGTAAGCCCAACTTTATGACAGTAAACTTAGATTCCTTGTTGATTAAGGAAACATTAGCCCTTATATTTGCACATGTTCCAAGATAAAAAGCATATATTTTTCGATTTAGACCATACCATATGGGATTTTGACAGGAATGCTGAAGAAACTTTGCATGAATTGTATTTCAGATATTCTTTTGATCATATCTTCAACTCTCCCACCTCCGAAACCTTCATCGCTACATATACAACCAACAATCATAGATTGTGGGACTTGTATCATCACGGCAAAATAGACAAACCAACTTTAAGAAAGCTAAGGTTCGCTGATACATTTACTCAATTGGGTGTAAACCCCGAACTCTTTCCAGTTGCTTTTGAAGAGGAATATCTAGAGATCTGTCCGACCAAAACTAATCTATTCCCAAATGCACATGAAACGCTAGGTTACCTGCAAGACAGATATACTTTACATTTGATTTCAAATGGCTTTAAAGAAGCCTGTGAAAAAAAATTGGAACATAGTAAACTCGCTCCTTATTTCGATACTATCGTTATTTCAGAAATCGTAGGAATTAACAAACCTGATCGTAGGATTTTTGAACATGCTCTTAAGAATGGTAAAGCAATTAAAGAAGAAGCTGTTATGATTGGTGACAATATAGATGCGGATGTACGCGGCGCTCAGAACGCAGGTCTAGAAGCAATATTCTTTAATCCTTTGGAAGTTGAAAAACCCCAGGATATAAACCATATGATTAAAGATCTTAAAGAATTGCAGCAGATTTTTTAATCCCTGCCGCAACGATTGTTACTTTATTATTTTCTGCAATAATCTCGTATAAGCAGCAGCGATTTTCTCCATGCCCAAATCGTTGGGATGTGCATAATCAACTGTTGAACTATTATCCAATCCGATTTCTTTCGAGGTCAGCCAGTAAAGATTCTTATCCCCATTATTCTGCAATTCCTTCACAGTTTTTTCCGCT
The DNA here is from genome assembly GCF_002734235.1 of Sphingobacterium sp. 1.A.5. NCBI lineage: Bacteria > Pseudomonadati > Bacteroidota > Sphingobacteriia > Sphingobacteriales > Sphingobacteriaceae > Sphingobacterium > Sphingobacterium sp. 1.A.5. The sequence goes on along the minus strand of NZ_PEBA01000002.1, from coordinate 21,756 downwards.
ATTGCGGAGCTCAAATTATAGCCATCGGTATTCTTCTTGTTTAATACACCTGGTACCTGGCTGGAACTATGTGCTGCTATGACTATTGGCGTATTGGGATGTTCTGACCTGATTGTTTTGACTGCATTAACAATTAATCCAATCAACTTTTCTTCGGTCCTTTCTGCTGTAATGCCAAGATTTGGAACACAGTCCAAAATAAATACAGACGCATCTTCTTTTTTAATCAGGTCTAAAATGGGCTGTTCCAATCTACCATTCCCAGAGAAAGCTAGATTAACAACTTCTTGATCAAAGTTTCTACCCATCCAATTCGTCCAGCCCAAGCCCGGCCTACTTGCGCAAGCACCCTGTGCAATAGAAGTACCATATACAATAATAGGCTTGGTCTTCTGATGTAAAAATTCGAGCTGATCGTTTTCACCAATGCCCAATTCCATCCATTCTACTGAATTGTACAATGGGAGATAGAGTCGATAGGTCGAGTTAGGCTCAGTTACATAGTTCTGAAATGTATAACTAATAGTATCCTTAAAACTATAATTCCCCGTTATCCAGTTCCAATGATCGCTATTTGATGACTTAGCATACAAATCCAATCCAGAAACCCCAGTAGATGGCATGTGAGGCATATTTAATCCTCCATTCACTTTATATTTCACAACGATACTGGATGCATTGGTTTTAAAATCTACATACACTCCTGCAGCATCTTGGCCTAGATTCCAGACGGGCTCTCTAACTTCGTTTTTTAGATATAAAGGCAATCGAGCATATCTATCCTCTGCTTTAATGGCACCCACCCGCCCTTCCAGAGCGTTTTCTTGAAGGATATTGTACCATTTTTTCTCTTGTGCAATACCACAAATACTTAGGACACAAAAAAGAGAGCCCAATAGGCTCTCTTTCCAATATTTAAATAACTTAAACATTATAATTCTTTTACAGTGATGTTTCTCAACCATACATCGTCGCCATGATCTTGGAATCCGATGACACCTGATTTCGATTTACCACCTACGTTGTTCAACAATTCAAATGCTAAAGGCCATTTTTCCTTGCTGAATTTACTAGCTTCCAACAATTGGGTCCATTCTGGAGTCCACAATTCATATTCCACTACCTTTTCGTCATTTTGGTAATGTGTAACCTTACCTTTGTTCACTACGATTTTTGCTCTGTTCCATTCTCCAGCTGGGAACGCATTCTGTGGCTTCGCAGGAATCATATCATATAATGAAGATGATTTACGGTTGCCGTCAACGCCCATTTTGGCATCAGGATGGTTCTCGTTGTCCAGTAATTGAAACTCCGGACTTGAAATATAAATCGGTTGACCTTTGATTTCCTTCGCTAAGAAGAAAGTCCCTGAGTTACCACCTTGTGAAATTTTCCATTCAAACTCCAATTCAAAGTTTTTGAAGTCATGAGCAAAGATTAAGTCCCCACCTTCTGGGTTTTGTACACCTGCAGGAGCTTTAGAGAATTTTAAAGTTCCGTTATCAATACCCCATTTGCTAGGCACATGATCCTTACCATAACCTCTCCATCCATTTAAGGAAGATCCATCAAATAATACGTAGGCTCCAGCGGAGTTCTTTTTAAAGTCTTTTAGCGATACTTTAGGCAAATCAAGTACTTCATAGGCAGGAGTATCTGCTCCTTTGGTTGCAGTAGCATTCTTGGTTGCACACGAAGCAACAGTCAAACCAATTGCACCTACTAATACATACATAAAGTTTCTTTTCATAGTATAAAGTTGATTAAGTGAAAGTCTAATTTAATTATTCTATTTGTAAAACCAAGCATTAAAATTGTTGACCGCCCATATCTTCCATATCCTGACCATTCTGTTCATTATCTTTCCTTCCGAAATTTTGAAGACCGAATCTATAAGTAAATGAAAGCGTAATCATTCTTCTCATCCAACGGTGTGAAAATTGTGTTTCTCTGTTTGGAAGATAGTTGTGCATCGAGAACTTACGGGTATTGAAAGCATCCCTAACATTCAACATTAAACTTGCTTTATTTTTAAATAAGTCCTTTTTCAATGCTACATCCACACCTTTCATTGGATTCATTTCCCCTTGCATGGTTTTCATTCCACTCCGATAATCTCCCCTTACCTGAGCAGAAAATGTAGGTGTAAATTTAACGTTGGTGGTCAGGTTAGCATTCCAGTTAAAAGATTCACGACCTACCAATCCCAAGCCATCTTTCGGATGAAAAGTAATATGAGATAAATTGGCATTACCTGTAACATCCCACCAATTGGTAAGATTCACTTTTGTAATCAACTCGAAACCCATCGCATCTAGGTCAGAAGCATTTTCCCATTTCATATAAGTAACGTTGGTTCTGTCACCTACGATATCAGAAATTAGATCCTCATCATAAATCACGGGTTGGGTTTGGTCATTTACGCGACGATAAAATACCGATGATATAAAGTTCCATTTTTCGTAGAATTTCGAGAAGCTCAACTCTGTTGCGTGAATATCTTCCGGCAACAAGTTGGGATTACCTTGGCGGTAGTTTTGAACATCTGAAACATCAATGAACGGATTTACCTGCCAACCTCTTGGGCGTTGTACCCTGCGTGAGTAGCTCAATTGAACCTTGTCACCTTGACCTTCCCCTACTGAATAACTCAAGAACACACTCGGGTACAATCTAAAGTAATCCAGCTCTCCTTTATCATTCTTAATAATGGAAGGGTTTTCTAAATCATGGGAATAAATATTGGTATTCAAGTTTGCTTGTTCAGCCCTTAAACCCAACTGAACTCCTAATTTCTTGGTTAATTGTCTTTGATAATTTGCATATAGGGCATGAACTGTACTTGCCATATCAAAATCATTGGTAATTCTATAGTCAGGCAAAAATTGCTGAGTCAACGAATCCAATTCTTCTGAATATTGGCTCTCATCAGAATATCTTAAGATACTACGGTATCCAGCTTCAAATTTATGATTCTCCCCTAATGGCAATACATAATCCAATTGCATGTTCCAATTTTTTCCCGATTCGGAAGTATTGTTCACACGTTTAAGATCTGCATTTCCATTCGCAAATGTTTGATGAAAATCATTAACCCCATCCTCAGTATCATAACCAAATGATACATTGGCTGAGATTTCTTCACCTTCACGCTTTAATGTCCTCTTGAAATCCAACTGTGCATCAATCCCTAAATCATCTTCATGTTGTAAGGAATTACGGAAACTGCTAGAACCTAGCCCTGGTACATTCCAGTAGCTATAATTAATATCATTACCGCGCTCATTGTCCCTTAAACTCAAATTCGTTGTGAGGCTTAATGAGGTCTTTTCATTCATGTAGTAATCAGCACCTAGGCGAATGGTATTGTTATAACCCAATCTTTTGCTCTCTTCATTACTAACGGTCCTTGGACTTAGGTCAGTAATCACACCATTGATATAATCTACGTTGTCAGAAAACCCATCACCCAAACTATTTCTTCTACTAAAATTATAGTTTCCGAAATAGTTCATCTTCCCATCTCGGTAATTAAGTGTTATGCCTGCATTTGCATTTTCATATGATCCACCAGATGCATTTACTGATCCATTAAGACCTAAACGAGCATTTTTCTTAAGGATAATATTAATAATTCCGGATTGTCCTTCAGCATCATATTTTGAGGAAGGATTGGTGATAATTTCAACTTTAGAAATTGCGTCTGCAGGAAGTGATTGTAGGAATGCATTGATGTCAGACCCTGCCATAGCGGATTCTTTACCATCTACCAAAAATCTTACACTACTTGAACCACGAAGACTGATACTTCCATCTGATTCTACTTGTAAAGTCGGAACATTTCCCAAAAGATCCTGAGCTGATCCTCCGACACTGACCATGCTTTGAGATACATCGAATGTTTTCTTGTCAATGCCGATCTGCAGGTCGGGTAATTTCCCTTGAACCACGACTTCAGAAATCAATTCGCCCTCTTCGGCGAGGGAAATAGTACCAAGGTCAATATCCTTACCAGGAGCGACAACAAAATTATTGCGGGTATAGGTTTTGAAACCTATGTAGGTAACCTGTAGGTTATAGGTTCCGGGGTCAACTTCTTGGATGTCAAAATTACCATTGTTTCCGGTTTGTTGACCGCGGATATAGGCGTTGTTTACAGTGGACAAAAGACTGACACTAGCTCCAATGGCTGGTGATACACTGTCTTGTTCCAAAATACGGCCTTTGATGTTGACTTTCTGTGCAAATAAAATTAGTGGGAATAATAAAATTAAACAGCTTAGGGCTTTCTTAAGTAGCATTACGGGTTTCTTTCTTTGTGATTTTATTCCCAAAAATGCAGATAAAATGCTTAAGTAATCTTAACGTAACTGTATTATTACGAGTTATTTTACTCTACAGAGACAGTTAATCCTTCGGCTTTGAGGATTTTGCGGTAAACCTCAACTTCGGTCAGAGACCCCTCGAGGATTATGCATTTTCCTTTGGTATGTACCGTCCAAGCGATTCTGGAGGCTTCCATTTCGGTATACTGAAGGTATTCGATCAAGCATTCGATGACATGATCGAAAGTATTGAAATCATCATTCCACAAAATCAACTTGTTAGATTCCTTGGCAACAGCAAGGATTTCTTCCAGGGTAAATGTTTCTTGTTCAACTTCAACGCTCATAGAGCAAAAGTAGCTTATTTTTCAAATAAATCAGTATTTTAGCTGAATTGTTTATTAAAGTTAGACCTATGTTTCAATCAAAAATTGCGGGTTTGGGCTATTATGTCCCCAAGAACGTATATACCAATAATGACCTGACTCGTTTTATGGAGACGAGTGATGAATGGATCCAAGAACGAACAGGAATAAAAGAACGCAGATACGCCAATAGAATCGGAGAAACAACGACTAGCATGGCGGTGGAAGCTTCGAAAATAGCAATCGAAAGAGCAAATACAACAGCTGAAGAAATTGATTTTGTCATCTTTGCAACCCTATCTCCAGACTATTACTTCCCTGGCTGTGGGGTATTGCTGCAACGCGAAATGGGCATGAAAGAAGTCGGTGCATTGGATGTCAGAAATCAATGCTCGGGATTTATTTATGCCTTGTCAATCGCAGACCAATTCATCAAAACCGGAATGTATAAAAACATCTTGGTGGTAGGTTCGGAGAAGCATTCATTTGCTTTGGATTTTTCAACACGTGGTCGTGCTGTTTCTGTCATCTTTGGTGATGGTGCCGGTGCTGTAGTCCTACAACCTACAAACGAGGAAGGTAAAGGGATCTTGAGTACGCACCTACATTCAGATGGCTCAGAAGCTGAAAAGCTGGCTATGTACTTCCCTGGAGCATCAGCAGGCTATTACCTAGGCGAAAATATGCCGAAATGGCCAGATGTTGAATTAGGTGAAATGCTGATGACCAAAGAAATGTTGGACGATGGTTCTGCATTCCCATACATGGATGGTCAGGCAGTATTCAAAAAAGCTGTAGTTAAATTCCCAGAAGTAATAGGTGAAGCTCTAAATAAAAACAACCTTAAAACTACAGATATTGATATGTTAATTCCACATCAGGCAAACCTGAGAATTTCACAGTTTGTACAGAAAACATTGGGATTAACTGATGATAAAGTTTTTAATAACATCCAAAAATACGGCAATACAACAGCCGCATCAGTTCCGATCGCCCTTTGTGAAGCTTGGGAAGAAGGAAAAATAAAAGATGGTGATCTGGTATGTCTTGCTGCTTTTGGCGCTGGATTTACTTGGGGATCAGCACTTATACGTTGGTAATAGATAATACTTAAAGAAAAGCGGGTTCAGAAATTCTGAACCCGCTTTTTTTATAGTCGTTAATTTAATTGTTCCTCTTTGATCGTGTTTTCAGGTTTAACGCCTTTTTCTACATTTTTATTCACAGCAGCACCTTTTTTCTTGGTAAACCCAGAGTCGAATATCATGTCCCAAATTGCTGAGCTGACGCCAAAGCCTCTATCAGGTTCTGAATAATGGTGCAACATATGGTGATCCTTGATCTTCTTGAAAAGACCCGATTTGAAGTTAGCATGATGCATGGCATAATGACACTCATCATAAATCAAATATCCTAACAGAAAACCTGAGAAAAAGGCCGCCAAAGTATACGGTGAAAAGAATAAACTAAAGATAAAATAGATAATGGCTGCCATAGGAATACTTGCCGACAGAGGCATCACTAATCGTAATCTATCCTTCGGGAAATCATGATGTACACCATGAAAAATAAAATGAACACGCTTCCCAAACTTTGAGGACGGTTCATAATGGAATACCCATCGATGTAGAATATATTCAGCCAGTGTCCAGAAAGCAAGTCCAAAGAAATAATACATAACTACAGTTCCTACTGAAAGCTCTCCTGGGACCAAGGCTCGCCAAATAAAATAAATCTTTACCGGAATCCAAAAGATAATCGGCACAGACCAATGCACCTTAGTCAATGATTCTAAAAAATCATTCTTAAACATCCTTGAAGATTCAGTTGAATTCGAAACGTATAACTTCTTTGCCATATCCTACAAAAATTTCATTTACACTTGAGGTTAACGGATTTAACCCATAAACAGCTCGATTGACCACTATTTAAGTACACAAATTTAAAATTTTGCCTGTCAGTGTGTGCAAAAAACTAATATTTTGACAAAAATACGATAATAGTCAAAAATATAGACAAATTCTATAATCGTTTAGGGTATTCTTGCCATTATGATAATAAGAACAAATGGAAGATGGATTTGTTCCACCATGGTTGGTGTCTCCACCAACCATACAACCCTATAGGGCAATGTCATTAAATTTAGAAAAAACAAGGCCATATACCCCAAAACCCTGTAGGGGTTAAATGCCGTAGGCATGAAATATGTCTTAAATGCCATCGGCATGCCATATCTATAGAAATGAAAATCACCTCAAACACCAACGCCGTAGGTGTGGCATGTTTGTTTAACACCCTGCTATAATAGTGTCACCCCGATGGGGTTAACCTATTACAACAAACGATTATCACCCCATGAAACCCTGTAAGGGTATAACTATTATAGTTCCATGCCTTCACCGGCCAATATTGTTCCTAAATCATAAAAATAGTTTCCTAATCTTGCGATTAGGATGACACACATATCGAGGGAAATGGGGCGATTTTTGGGGAAATTTAGGCGCGGCGAGCCGCACCTAAATTTCCCCAAAAATCGCCCTTTTTAAAAAAAAGAAAGTGTCATTCCAGAGCTTTAGCTCTGGAAACTATTTTGTGGATATAATAGCAAGGGATTTAACAAACATGTCACGCCTATGGCGTTAATTTTTGTTTGCTATGCATTTTCTATAGATATGGCATGCCTCTGGCATTTAAGAAACATATAACGCCTACGGCGTATCATGCCGCTGGCATAGAATTAATTGATGGTTGGTGGGGACACCAACCACGGCACTCGAGGGGATTCCAACCTTACTTTCTGAACAACCAATTGATTTTCGTAGACGCATACATTTATCCGAAGCCGAATCCCGCTCATTTTCATTGGCGGCAGGATGGATAAAATGCCGATGCCTTTGTGCGTCGGCCTTGCCCTTGGATGCTTTCAAGCAATTATCTCCTCCAAAGAGATAATTGGTTAGAACGGCATCCTCGGCAAAAAGGCATTTTGTTCATGAGCGTGGGGATTGTGCGACAAGCCACCTTAAATGAGCAAGCGTTTTTGGTTACTTTTGCGCCTCAAAAGTAACGTATAATGCCATGGAATGGCATTATTATTTAGGGTTAATAAGCCAATTTAAGTCGCAAGACTTGAGCTAGCACAACTGAAGATGGTTGGTGGGGACACCAACCACGGCGTGCGGTTTACCAACCATACCACTCATTAGGTCTACTGGCATCCTTATTATTAATATGTTTGGATTAATACTTCTGATGGAATGTGTAATTTTTCAGATAATTTACGGATCATATCCAAAGTTAATTTTCGCTTTTTATTTAAAATTTCACTTGCTCTACTTTTCAAGCCAATTACTTCCGCTAAATCATTTTGGGAATAGTTGAGTTGTTCCATTCTAAATTTTATAGCTTCGATTGGATCTGGAAGTTCGATAAGGAAGTGTTCATCTTCATACTTTTCTAATAAAATTCCTAAAATTTCCAATTCATCACCTTCTTTTGTTCCGGGTTTTGCATCAAAAATTAATTCAAGTCTATCTAAAGCTTGAAAATAATCTTTTTCTGTTTTTATTGGTTTTAATTTCATCCTACTAAATTTTGTCTCCGTCTATTTTGTCATATTCGGCATGAGTTCCAATAAACCGAATCCACATCATTTGATAATTAAAATTAATCTTCACAATTAATCGATAATTATTACCTTTTATGTTAAAACAAACTCTGTTGTCATCTAAAATACTTGCACTTGGATATTCAACTTTTAATTCATTTAAGTTTTTCCAAGTTCCTTTGTTAGCTTCATGATACCACGATTTCAACTGCTGTTCGCAATCTGAGTGGTTTTCCCAAAACTCTCGCAATATTTTTTTTGCTATAACTCTCAACTATTTTTTTTATCCAAAGATAATAAAAATTCCCAAAATGGGAATTTTCAACTTAAACTTGTTGATAAATTGTCTTATAAGGACTTTTGTTAAATATTAAAATTTAGAGAGGTGTATCACCTCCTTCAATCTTAAACCCACAAAAAAAAGCCGTCACAATGTGACGGCTTTCCCTATACAAATTATAATTCTTTATTATCCGTTTGAAAGCGCTGCAGCACCAGAAACGATCTCTGTCAATTCTGTTGTAATAGCTGCTTGACGAGCTTGGTTGTACGACAATTTCAATTGGCGCAACAAGTCACCTGCGTTTTCTGTAGCTTTGTCCATCGCTGTCATACGAGCTCCATGTTCTGAAGCATGTGAGTCCAATACAGCTTTATATAACTGAATCTTGATTGCTTTCGGGATAAGCTCTTCGATGATCTTCTCTTTCGAAGGTTCGATGATATAGTCCAATTCTGCAACGTTGTCATCTTCTTTGTTGTCAGGCAAAAGAGGTAGGATTTGCTCTGACGTCAAGATTTGAACTGCTGCATTACGGAATTGGTTGTATACCACTTCAACACGGTCGATGTTTCCTTCTTTGTATTGATCCATTACATATTCAGTAATCTTGGAAACATTTTCAAAATCTAGGTTATTGAAAAGTTCGTTGTTATTACCGATAACGTTGAATTCACGCTTACTGAAGAAATCCTGACCTCTTTTTCCGATAGCAATAATACTTACATCTCCTCTTGCGAATTGATCAGCGTATTTATTTGCAATCAAGTTGTTTGCAGTTTTAATGGCATTAGCATTGAAAGCTCCCGCCAATCCTCTGTTGGAGGTCACCACGATGATCAACACCTTTGTAGGGATACGATCTTGTGTGAAAGGCGAGTTATTACCTTCTACTGAGGCTGAAACCTGAGCCAATATCTCTCTCAATTTCGTCGCGTAAGGACGCAATTGGATAATAGCATTGGTTGCACGTTTCAACTTCGCTGCAGAAACCATCTTCATTGCTTTGGTAATCTGTTGCGTAGAGGTAACGGAGGTAATACGATTTCTAACTTCTTTTAAGTTTGCCATATGTCTGGTTTAGAAGTGAGATATGAGATATGAGCATGGAGTAATTAAGCCTTCCTCCGGTCTCACATCTCAGATCTCAAATCTCAAATCTAATTAATATTTAGAAGCTAATTCTTTAGCTACTTTTTCTAATACATCAGTTAATTCATCTGAGAATTTACCAGCTTTTAATGCTGACAATACTTCTGGATGACGTTGTTCAAGTTGAGTTAAGTATTCTTCTTCGAAGTCTTTTACTTTATCAACTGGTACGTTACGTAATAAACCTTTTGTACCTGCGTAGATAATAGCAACTTGTTTTTCAACAGAAACTGGAGAATATTGACCTTGTTTCAAGATCTGTACGTTACGGATACCTTTGTCCAATACTGCTTTTGTAGCAGCATCTAAGTCAGAACCGAATTTTGCGAAAGCTTCAAGCTCACGGTACTGTGCTTGATCTAATTTCAAGGTACCAGCAACTTTCTTCATTGATTTAATCTGAGCATTACCACCTACACGAGATACCGAGATACCTACGTTGATCGCTGGACGGATACCTGCGTTGAACAAGTTAGACTCCAAGAAGATCTGACCATCAGTAATCGAGATTACGTTGGTAGGGATATATGCAGATACGTCACCTGCTTGAGTTTCAATGATCGGAAGAGCTGTTAATGAACCACCACCTTTAACTTTATCTTTTAAAGATTCAGGAAGGTCATTCATGTTTTTAGCGATTTCGTCAGAACTGTTGATTTTCGCTGCACGCTCCAATAAACGAGAGTGAAGGTAGAATACGTCTCCTGGATATGCTTCACGGCCTGGAGGACGTTTCAACAATAAAGACACCTCACGGTAAGCAACCGCTTGTTTTGACAAGTCATCATACACGATCAATGCAGGACGGCCTGTGTCACGGAAGTACTCACCGATTGCAGCACCCGCCATTGGCGCGTAGAACTGCATTGGTGCAGGGTCTGCAGCTGATGCAGAAACAATCACTGTGTAAGGCATAGCACCTTTCTCTTCAAGAGTACGAACGATATTCGCAACAGTAGAGTTTTTCTGACCAATAGCTACATATATACAGAATACTGGTTGTCCAGCATCATAGAATTCTTTTTGGTTGATAATCGTGTCGATACAAACTGCAGTTTTACCAGTTTGACGGTCACCAATTACAAGCTCACGCTGTCCACGTCCGATAGGAATCATGGCATCGATCGCTTTGATACCAGTCTGTAAAGGTTCAGTTACTGGCTGACGATAGATTACTCCAGGAGCTTTGCGCTCAATTGGCATTTCGAAAGTTTCACCAGCGATTGGTCCTTTACCATCGATTGGCTGTCCTAAAGTATTTACTACACGGCCTAACATACCTTCACCTACTTTAATAGATGCGATACGGTTAGTACGTTTGATAGTATCACCTTCTTTAATTTCATCCGATGCACCTAAAAGTACAACACCTACGTTGTCTTCTTCTAAGTTCATCACAATACCTTGTAGTCCGTTCGCAAACTCAACCAACTCTCCTGATTGAACTTTTGTTAAGCCGTAAATACGTGCAATACCGTCACCTACTTGCAATACGGTACCCACTTCTTCTAACTCGGCTGCTGACTTAAAGCCTGACAATTGCTCTCTTAGAATTGCCGAAACTTCATCTGGTCTTACCTCTATCATTGTTGTAATTCGTATAAGGGGTTTTTGATTCTATTTTATCTTGTTCTCAAGCGTAGGACTAAACTCCTTGGCTTTCGAAATGTCTCTCTAATTTGTTAAGTTTTCCTTGAATACTTGCATCGATCTGCTTGTCTCCAACTTTCACCACAAAGCCTCCGATCAAGGATTTGTCAACTTTGTTGGCCAAGATAACCTCAGCATTGATTTGTGAAGCGATTTCTTGTTTTAAAGCTTGAAGGTTAGCCTCCGACAATGGAGTTGCTGAAATCACTTCAGCATTGACGATACCTTTAACTTCGTTGTATTCACGGATAAACTCTAAGGCTGTAGCATAAACTAATTCAGCACGGCCCTTTCTCACCATGATATTGAAGAATTCCAATATCTCTGGCTTAACTTTATCTTGAAATAAAGCCTTCAAAATTGCAAGTTTCTTGTCCGTTTTGATAATCGGATTGTTTAGCACGGCCTGCAGTTCTGTATTCGATTTGATTACAGCTACCACATCACTCATGTCTGCCTTTACAGCATCCAGGTTTTGGTGCTCTTGCGCAAGGTCAATTAATGACTTTGCATATCTTGAAGCTACTTTGAAAACTGACATACGTTAATTTTTAATTCTTTAACCGATTAGTTTAATTTAACATCTTTCATCAAGTCAGCCACTAGAGCTTCTTGTTTACCTTGGTCTTCGAATTCTTTCGTTAATACTTTACGTGCAATGTCTAAAGATAAGGTAGAAACTTGGTTCTTCACTTCGGCTAAAGCTTTTAATTTTTGGTCTTCGATTTCACGTTTAGCTTGTTCGATAATCTTACCACCTTCAGCTTGAGCTACTTCTTTAGCCTCAGCAACGATCTTATCTTTCAATTGCTTAGCTTCTTTCAAGATTACGTCACGTTCTTCACGAGCTTGTTTCAACAAGTTTTCGTTCTCATTCGTCAAACGCGCCATTTCCAATTTAGCTTTCTCAGCAGAAGCCAAAGCATCTGTGATACCTTTTTCGCGTTCTTCTAAAGCATTTACAATCGGTTTCCAAGCAAATTTTCCCAACAAAAAGATTACGATCACAAGGATGATCAACTGCCAGAAAAATAACCCGAATGAAAAATCATGAATTAAAGCGTCCATTTATTTACGTTATTTATATTTTAAAATGTTTAATTTTTTGCTTTCTGTTAAATATAACTTGCAACCAACCGTTGCAAGTTATACCTAATTTTCTTTGTATAAGCTTAGCTTATTTACCTAATAGAAGAGCACCGAATGCTAAACCTTCCAATAAAGCGCCGATGATGATCATCGCTGTTTGAATTTTAGATGCTGCCTCTGGTTGACGAGCGATAGCTTCCATTGCAGAACCACCGATTTTACCTAAACCTAAACCAGCTCCGATAACGATCAAACCTGCTCCAATTAAATTGTACATAATGAAATTTATTTATAAAAATTTAACAAAAAATTCGATTAATGATGTGCGTGCTCCTCTACTGCCATCCCGATGAACAACGAAGACAACATCGTAAAGATAAACGCTTGTAAGAATGCTACCAATAACTCCAAGAAGAACAATAACAACGTTAGAAGTAAAGATACACTCACTGATCCCGCCACTGTCAACTGATGTTGCAATAAATAAACAACAGCAATTAGACCCATCACAACAGTGTGACCTGCCGTAATATTCGCAAATAAACGAACCATTAAAGAGAAAGGCTTAGTAAACATACCTAACACTTCAATCGGAGCTAGAACAAATTTGAATGGAACAGGAACTCCTGGCATCCAAAAAATATGTTTCCAGTAATCCTTATTCGCTTTGAAATTTGTAATAACAAATGTGAACAGCGCTAAACATAGTGTTACAGAAATATTACCTGTCACGTTTAACCCTAGTGGAGTTAATCCCAATAAGTTCAAAAGAAAAATTAAGAAGAATACCGATAGCAAGTACGGCATAAATTCTTTGTAACGGTGTCCGATGTTAGGAACAGCCATTTCATCACGTACATAAAGAACCAATGGTTCCAATGCACGACCTAACCCTTTAGGAACAACGTTAGGACCGTTTTTATAAGTTTTTGCCAAGCTAGTGAATGCAATAAACAACAACAATGCTGCTAGGATTAATCCCAAAACATTCTTGGTGATTGAGAAATCCCAAGGTTTTGCATTGGTTGGGTGGTGTTTATCATCATAGGTAATCGTACCTGCAGCATCAGTCTTGTAGATTTTGCTGTGGTACAATTTGTAATAATTACCATCTTTTTCAACTACTTTATTGCCATGGTCGAATTCTGCAGAAGAGAATACCTTCAGCCCACCGTCAATCAAAATCACCGGTAATGGAAAGCCAAAGCTTTTACCAGTTTTCGAGTTTGTGAAGAAATTAAAGTAATAATCATCCTTTAAGTGGTGCTGAATATGAGCGTTAATTTCCTCAGCACTAGAAGTTTCACCATGAGATTGTGCTTCTTCAGCAACTGAACGGAAAGGATTTACAGTAAACAAAATTACTGCGAATAATAAAAGTACTTTCTTAAGACTCACCATTTTAAAATAATGTTGAATTATGACAAATTTTGCGCAAAATTACAATTTTATTTGGCATAAATTCAGAATTGTTTAAACTTTTTAAAAATTTAGTTTTTCTTCTCTAGTTCTTGTTGATTTACAATGTAATATGCCGCAAAAGCATCATACACTAAATAAACAAAAAACACAACCAAGAAATTCAGTTCGATAAAATCATTTTCCAATAAATTTATACCATCGTGGATAAAGACATAACTCGCTACAGCTTTGAGTGTCATACCGACCAAAAAGGCAAATCCTACCTGCGGTGGCATGGCATAGTCTACCAATAACAAGATGATCACCATAACCATGGAAGAGATCGCCCCAAAGGTATACATACCTTCCAAGCTGAACCCCGACCCAATCCACCAATGATCCTGATCATTGTATTTCAAAACCGCATAATGACTTCCAAAACATACTCCAGTAACTGCAACTAAAACCAAAAGCAAAAGCAGGTATCTATTCATTTTTATTGATATAATTTACTTGTTTAATAAAATGGTATAACGAAACCACTACGCCTAACATGGTCAAACCCTTCATCCACCACTGCCCTCCTACTGCATATTTCTCATCAAGCCAGGTACCAAGCCAATAAAAAACATAGATGGTAACCCCCATCTGAATGGGCATGGAGGTAAAAACCAACCACTTGTTGACCTTCTTATTTGGTTTGTTATCTTTCAATCTGTGGCAGAAATGTTAAAAAACAAAGATAATTAAATATGGATAGGCTGATAATTTTACTGTCATTTTTTGAAAAATTATTCAAATATCCAACACATTGAATAAACAAATGACTTTTTAAAATAAACGAACGTAACAATTACTTAACCTCCAGGAATTTTTGAGCAATCCGGATCTGCGGATAATCAACTTTCATATCCATCAAAGTCCTGATCTCGGTAGCTGATGCTTCAGGATTTTTATTGATAATCTCCACAATCTTATGAAGCTCATCTTCAGCCATCAAATCGGTAGCCTCAATATCGGTTCCAATAAAATTGATCAGATGGCCATAAATCGTTCCTACAACCATGTCTCTCTTTTTCGCAATCTCTTCAATATCAGATCCGTCCATAAACATATCCAGCGATATCTGTTTTGTGTCTTTTTCCTTTTCTTCGACCTCCTTGACAAGGTCATCCTTTGGCTTGTTCCATTGCAATAACTCCTCGGTCAGCTCATCAGAGGATTTATTGAGAGCTTCAGCAATCGTTTGGCTATGCTTGAGTTGCTCATACTTTCTCTTGAAATCCAATAAGATACTCTTTAGAGTTGAAATATATTTCTTAGTTCTCTTCTTAACCCTCCATTCCTCAATATGCCTCTCCATCGGTTCTAGGCATTCTTTGCTGAATGTCGGAAGAAACCAACTGACGGCAGCATTGGATCTTTCACAGATCTTTTCATAATCGATCTCAGCTTGAGCCAGCATTTTGTATAGTTGTGTGATAAATTTGTTGGCCACCACTTCTTGCGCCCTTAATTTTGACAACAGGTCTTTCAAGAATTCAACTGCCTCTTCCTTGCCTTCAATCTTTTTCCCTTTTTGTTCTTCGATCAAAGATTCCAGCTCGTCGCACATATTGTTCCATCGGAAACTCTGCAACAAGATTTGGCCGAGATATCTCTTCTGAGCCTCCTGCAAAATGGGGTCAAGATCACTGATCGCAGACATATTCTTCATGAAATTCACCACTTGGAAATCAGTCCTAATTGCATAGGATGGAACTCTTGACCTTAAAACCAACCCCTCTAACCCAGTCAACCTACTCAATGCAACATACACTTGCCCAGCAGCAAAAGAAGTCCCTGCATCGATAATGGCCTTGTCAAAAGTCAATCCCTGGCTCTTATGGATGGTAATAGCCCATGCCAACCGGAGCGGAAATTGAGAAAAGGTACCAAGCACTTCCTCTTCAATCTTGTCGTCACCCTTGTTGTAGGAGTAGCGAATATTCTCCCAGGTCTCCCGCTTCACCTCCACATCTTCTTCACCATTCGGAAAGGAAACAATTATTTTATGCTTATCAATCTGTATATCTTTTACAGTCCCTATTTTTCCATTAAAATATCGTCGTTCCTCACCCACGTCATTCTTGATGAACATGACTTGCGCTCCTACACGAAGGCTTAATGTATCCTCCGCAGGGAATAAGCCATTTTGAAAATCATCCTTGATGATGGATTTAATTCTGTGCAACTTGGTATCCAAACTTTCCAATTTCTCCTGGTTGATTTGATCCGCCAAGCGATTATGGGATGTCAATGTGATGTATTGTTCGCCTGCCGGAGCAACGAAATCAGGCTTGTAATGCGCGTTCAAGGCTTCGAGGTCCTCATTCGCTGTTTCATTATTTCTGATTTTGTTGAGGATATCAATGAATGTACTGTCTTGCTGTCTGTATATTTTCTGTAGTTCTATCAGAACGGGTGGTTGCTGCTTGAAGACTTTGGCATCAAAAAAGAACGCACTTGAATAATAATCCCGAAGCACTTGCCACTCTCTATCCTGTACAACAGGAGGTAATTGGTACAAATCTCCTATAAACAACACCTGTACTCCGCCAAATGGTCTCATATCACGCCTTACGCTCTTGAGGATGACATCGATAGCATCTAGGGTATCTGCTCTTACCATGGATACCTCATCGATTACGAGGAGTTCTAATTCCTGTAGGATCGCTCTTCTGTTTTTTGTGAGTTTAATGGTACTGAAGAGACGGTGTTTATTGTATATGAACTGGTCTTTATCCTCCCAAGTCAGCGGGTAATCTTCGATAAATACACCAAAAGGCAACCAAAACAGGGCATGCAGAGTTGTTCCGCCTGCATTCATTGCTGCCACACCTGTAGGAGCAGTAATCGCCATTTTCTTGTAGCTGTTCTCACGGATAAACTTCAAGAAAGTAGTCTTCCCTGTTCCCGCCTTTCCGGTAAGGAAAATCGGTTGTTGGGTTTGATTCACAAATGCAACGGCTTTAGCAAAAATATCGTTTTGAGTATCGAATGATGGTGACATGGAGTATAAAGTTATTTTGCAAATATAGGGTAAAACATCCGTTTGTGTTTTTTATACGCTTGTATTAATACAAAAGTTATATTATCTTCACATAAGTAAATATAGTAACCATGACATATATAGATAAAAGCGAATTATTTCAAGAGATAGCAACAAAATTAACCGAGAAGGGTTTCAAGATCGAGAGTGAAGATCAAAACCGTCCTTGGGGAGGTTTCTTTGTTATCAATGAAGATCAGGCACAAGAATTTGCCAATGCATACTTCGAAGGAATGGACGTTCAAGACCTTAAAATATCAGGCAAGTTGAGTCCAAAAGTATTGATCGTTGGACCTAACAAGCGCTTATCATGGCAATATCATCACCGCCGCGCAGAAATCTGGAGGGTGATCCGTGGTGAAGTTGGCGTAGTTACCAGTCCTACAGACGAAGAACATGAATTAAAGATCCTGAAAGAAGGAGATTCCATCCGCCTATCTCAGGGTGAAAGACATCGTTTAGTGGGCTTAGGGTCGTACGGTGTCGTAGCCGAAATCTGGCAACATACAGACTCCGCAAACCCTTCCGACGAAGAAGATATCGTAAGAGTGCAAGATGATTTCGGTAGAGGAATCTAAAAATATAGCAACACAAAAATTAGAGGCTTAAAAAATAATTAAGCCTCTTTTTTTTTGGCCATTTTTCTGCTCTTACTCGACTCTTGTTCCACTCTCCTTCCACTCTCCTTCCACTCTCCTTCCACTCTCAGTCCTCTTTCAGTCCTCTTTCATTCGGACCTCGTTCGGACCTTGTTCGGGTGTTTTCCGAAGCAGCTCCGAACGAGGTCCGAACAAAGTCCGAACAAGAGACGAAGGAGAGTGGAACGAGGGAGGAAGGAGGTAGAAAGGAAAGGATATGAGATGTGAGATGTGAGATGTGAGATAGTAGGCATAAGACACAAGACATTAACCTACTGTGGATGAGCAGATTAAAGCCTAGAACCAAACTACCGGGTGGCTGGCGTAGCCGAATCGTGCGCTAGCTGTGCTAAAAATGGTTGGTGGGGACACCAACCATGGCTTCAATTTAGACACAAGACATTAGACATAAGACATTAGACTGTTTGAGAGCCGATGAACTTTTTTATCGCATGCCAAGCCCTAGATTGTTGATTTTCCAGGTTTTTATTAACAGGAAATGTGGATAAGTGTTTAATTAACAGGACGATGGAATTAGGGTTCCTTTTGGTAAATTTTAAGGATTGTTTATAGTATTGCTACCTTCTAAGTGAGGATTGTGATATAAATGTTCAAAAGTGTTGTGCAAAAGTCGATTATCTTTTTTATATTTTTGCGTTGGTTCAAAGAATATCGAAAATTTTATGACAGCATATAACGAAGATAGCATACGTTCCCTCGATTGGAAAGAACATATCCGATTGAGACCAGGGATGTATATTGGTAAGTTAGGGGATGGATCGGCCTATGATGATGGGATATATGTATTATTGAAAGAGGTGGTCGACAACTCTATCGATGAGTTTGTCATGGGAGCCGGAAAGATTATCGACATTACCGTAAATGAGAACAAGGTTACCGTAAGGGACTACGGCCGTGGTATTCCAATCGGCTCTGTAGTTGATGTTGTTTCCAAAATCAATACAGGTGGTAAATACGACAGCAAAGCTTTCCAAAAATCAGTAGGGCTAAACGGGGTTGGTACAAAGGCGGTAAATGCCTTGTCTAACCAATTTTCCGTTCAATCCTATAGACAGAGCGTCACTAGGATTGCTCAGTTCAGCAAGGGTGAACTGATTTCTGATGAGCAAAAAGAAACTACGCAGCGAAATGGAACTTCCGTTACGTTCTACCCTGATGACAGCATTTTCAAAAACTATAAATACAGACTAGAGTTTGTGGAGAACATGATCTGGAATTATGTATTCCTGAATTCTGGGTTGACCATAAACTTTAACGGTCAGAAATTTATTTCTGAAAATGGACTTAAGGATTTATTGGAGCGCAATGTGGACACTGAAGGCATGCGCTACCCTATCATTCATCTCAAAGGTGATGATATTGAAATCGCTATGACCCACGGTCAGCAATACGGAGAGGAATACTACTCATTTGTCAACGGTCAGCACACCACTCAAGGAGGTACTCACCAGGCAGCATTCCGCGAAGCGGTCGTTAAAACCATCCGTGAATTTTATAAAAAGGAATTTGATGCCTCAGATGTTCGTGCTTCTATTATTGGAGCAATTGCCATAAAGGTGCAGGAACCTGTATTCGAATCCCAAACGAAAACAAAACTTGGTTCACCTACAATTGGTCCAGATGGTCCAACGGTACGTACGTTCATCAATGATTTTGTGAAGAAAGCATTGGATGATTACCTGCACAAGAATCCTGCAACTGCAGATGCTCTACAAAAACGTATCCTTCAATCTGAACGTGAGCGCAAAGATATCGCAGGTATCAAAAAATTAGCCAATGAAAGAGCTAAAAAAGCTTCTCTACATAACAGAAAGTTAAGGGACTGTAAAGTTCATTTCAGCGATAAACATGAGCGTAACCTAGAGACTACCTTATTTATCACAGAGGGTGACTCTGCATCAGGTTCGATCACCAAATCACGTGATGTTTATACACAAGCTGTTTTTAGTTTAAAAGGAAAGCCCTTGAATTCATACGGATTAACGAAGAAAATCGTATATGAAAATGAGGAGTTTAACCTATTGCAGCATGCCCTGAATATTGAGGACGGAATCGAAGGATTAAGATACAATAATATTGTAATCGCAACGGATGCCGATGTCGATGGTATGCACATCCGTTTGTTGATGATGACTTTCTTCTTGCAATTTTTCCCTGACCTAGTTAAAGCAGGCCACGTATCTATTCTACAGACACCTTTGTTTAGGGTTCGCAACAAAAAAGAAACCATCTACTGTTATTCGGATGAGGAACGTGTCAACGCGATCAACAAATTAGGGGGCAAACCCGAGATTACCCGATTTAAAGGATTGGGTGAGATTTCACCTTCTGAGTTCGGGATGTTTATTGGTGAGAACATCAGATTGGAGCCGGTAATCCTTTCGAAAGATAATAAATTACCGCAGCTTTTAGAATATTATATGGGTAAAAACACCCCTGATCGTCAGGTCCATATCGTCAACAATTTACGTGTTGAATTGGATACCGAAGACGACATGGTCAAAACAAAAGAAGAATCTTCGACAGAAGAAGAAACTATGGAAGCGGTCCAAGAAGCCGTTTAACAATACTATTGGGGAGGAATTATTTTTCTCCCCATATTTTACATAACCTAACCTATAATGAACACTCAAACCTTAATACTCATCCAATGTCAGGATGCAGTAGGACTCGTTGCAATTATTTCCAATGTCTTGGCTGAACAAGAGTTAAATATTGTCACCATGCGTGAATTTGTTGATGAAACCAACAATAAATTCTTTGTGCGGGTGGTTTGTGCGGGTGAATTGTACAATAAAGAGGTTTTACATCAGGCTTTGACTGCCCGCCTTCCAGCGAATAGCCAGGTGATGGTCAATCCTGACCAAAACAAGCGCCTCGTCGTTCTAGTAACCAAAGAACACCACTGCTTGGCAGATATATTAGTTCGTCATTTCTTCAAAACAATGCAGGCAGAGGTCGTTGCCGTAATTGGTAACTATGACAACCTGCAAGAGTTCACCGAGAAGTTTGGCCTTCCGTTCCATTACATCAGCCATGAAAACAAGAGCAAGGAAGAATTTGAACAGGAATTGGCGGATACTGTTTCCTCCTACCCCAGCGATTATATCATCCTGGCAAAATTCATGCGCATTCTATCCCCTGATTTTGTATCTAAATTCAAGGGTAAATTAATAAATATCCATCATTCCTTTCTGCCAGCATTTATCGGTGCAAACCCATACAAACAAGCGCACGACCGCGGCGTAAAGATCATCGGAGCAACAGCACATTTTGTAACCGACGACCTCGATGAAGGTCCTATCATCGTCCAAAACACAAAATCCATTGACCACAGCTATGACGTTACCAAAATGCGAAACGCAGGTACCGAAATCGAAAAAGCTGTCCTCAGCAAAGCTATTCAGCTATTGTCAGAAGACAGGGTAATGCTGCACGGAAATAGGACGATTGTGTTTAAGTGAGATGTGGGATGTGAGATATGAGATGTGAGATAGAAAACGGGGGCTTATCTTGCGATGAGGGGAGGAATGTGTTGATATTTCATTTTGTATAATAGTGCCTTCCCTCCGAGGCGGTTTGGCGTAAAGATATGTGGCAGGTGGGGACACCAGCCACGGCAGTTCAACCCCAGAAGGGGTGTAACTATTATAGCAGGGACACCTGCCACGGCAGACCAACCCCAGAAGGGGTGTAACTATTATAGCAGGGACACCTGCCACGGCAGACCAACCCCAGCGGGGTGTAACTATTATAGCGAGGACACCTGCCACGGCAGACCAACCCCAGCGGGATGTAACTATTATAGCGAGGACACCTGCCACGGCAGACCAACCCCAGCGGGCAATGTCATTAAGTTAAGAAAAAAAGAAGGCCATAAATCACGTAAATGTTTAATTTTGAATTCACTACTAAACAAATCTAAACAACCGCGTTTATGGCCGATGTAAAAATAGCACTTAAAATCGTCTCAGACCTAAAAAATTTTATTTCTATCTGTTTAACAGACCCTCTGCTGCTCAATCTTTTCAGGAATTCCAAAACCCATTTCACCCGGGACCGGAAGCTCAATTTCGAGAGATTGGTCCTGCTGATCGCCAAGATGTGCAAGCGGACCCTCTCTGTCGAACTGGAAGG